>JAMPXL010000115.1 GCA_023701165.1 Geothrix sp.
GCGCCGGACCTCCGCCACGGCCATCCCCCGGCCCTGGTGCTCATGCGCTTCGACCTGGCCCGCCTGTGGCGGCAGAAGATCGGCCGGTTCTTCGGCTTCGCCTTCCTCATGTTGTTGTTGTGGAAGGTGGCGCGGATCTATGTGGACCACCTGCTGCAGACCAACCAGACCTTCAAGCCCATGCAGGATTTCGCGAAGACCATCCTCACCCAGGGCGCGGATTTCCAGGCGGACCTGCTGAACCCCGCCAGCTACCTGCTGTGGTTCCTCGTGGCCCTGGTGGGCGGCGGCCTGGTGGCCCGGGACACCCTCTACCGCGTGCGGCCCCTGATGTACGCCCATCCCGTGGCGCCGAAGGACTACCTGCTGGCCAAGCTGGGCTTCGCCTCGGCGCTGCCCTTCGCCATCCTGCTGCCCTTCGCCCTGCTGCCCTGGCTGATGTCGCTGCTGCTGGCGGGCTTCAACGGCCCCGTCTGGGCCACGGCGCCCCTGCGCCTGCTGCCGGCCATGGCCATCAGCTCCGCCCTCATGGGCGCCCTCGCCGTGGGTGCCTCCGCCATGGCGGCCACACCCCGGGCCGGCATCGGCTGGGTGCTGGGCCTGGTGCTGGGCACCGCCGCCCTGGCCTCCATGCTCCAGGGGCTCACGGGAGTCCCGGCGGTCCAGGCCCTCAACCCGGTCCTCCTGGCGGAAACCTGGCCCCAGCTCTTCGTGGGCGTGGCCCACCCCCTGATGGGCTGGGGGCCCGCGGCCCTCGGCACGGCCGCCCATCTGGCCCTGTGGACCTTCGTGGCCGCCAAGCGGACCCTGCCCTCGGAGGCCGTCATTTAGGAGTGTGTCCAAGTAATCGATGGGGGCTGCGTTGATAGCAAAGGGTTTCCAGGCAAGGAAGTGGGCGCAGGGCGGTGCGGGTTCACCGTTCAAGCCCGGTGACGCAGCATGGGAGCCCTTTGCCATCAACCCTTCGGGCTGGTGCGGCAGCCGTCGGCATGCCACGTCAGGCTCCTCGCCCTTGGAACCACCAAGGCCTTCGTCGCCTTCCTTGCCTTCCTCGGCTGGCGCACCAGCGCAGCCCCTACCCATCACTTGGACACACTCCTAATGATCACCCTTGACCGCGCCTCCCTCCGCTACGGCCCCATCCTGGGTCTCAGCCCCACCACCTTCGAGCTGCCGGACGGCGGCGGCATCACGGGCCTGCTGGGTCCCAACGGCGCCGGCAAGTCCTCGCTGCTGCAGCTGCTCTCGGGCCTGCTGCCGCCCTCGGGCGGTGGCGTGAAGGTCTTCGGCGAAGCCCCCTTCCGCAACCCGGCGGTGCTGGCGCGCCTGGGCCTGGTGCCCGAGGGCGACCGCCTGCCCACGGGTCTCCGCGCCGACCGTTGGCTCCGCATGATGGGCGAGCTGTCGGGCCTGTCCGGCGAGGGCCTGAAGGCCGCCGTGGCCCGGTCCCTGGACATCGTGGGCATGGCCGATCGCGCCCACCTCACCTTCGCCCGCATGTCCAAGGGCATGCGCCAGCGCATCCGCCTGGCCCAGGCCCTGCTGCACGAGCCGGAACTCCTGATCCTCGACGAGCCCTTCAACGGCCTGGATCCCGAAGCCCGTCTCACCCTCATGGCCCTGCTGCGCGACCTGGCTGCGCGGGGCGTGCGCATCCTGGTGTCCAGCCACATCCTGGGCGAGATCGCCCAGCTCACGGACCGCATCCTGCTGCTGTTCCGGGGGCGTCTGCTGGCGGAGGGCACCGTCACCGAGATCCGCCAGCTGCTGGACCGCCATCCGGTGGAGCTGCGCCTCACGGGCGAGGCCCAGGTCCTGGCCCGCTGGGCCGTGGAGCAGCCGGAACTGGCCGCCCTGCGCATGGAGGCGGACGCCGTGGTGCTGTCCGTGCGCTCCCCCCGGGACATCCTGCCCCGCCTGCAGAAGGCCGCGGCGGAGGGCGGCATCCCGCTCCGCGCCCTCGATCCCCTGGATCTCAACCTCGACGCGGTCTTCCAGTATCTGACTAAGGATCATGCATGAGCGCCGCACCTTCCTCCCTGGCGACGATTCGCGCCACGGCGCGGGGTTACGCGCCCCGAGTCCTCCAGGGCCGCGGCTGGGTCATCGCGGGCCTGGTGGCCGTACCCGTGGGCCTGAGCCTGGTCCTCGCCATGATCGCCCGGCTCAAGGGCATGGATGGCGATCCCGCCGAGGTCCTCAAGGTCTTCCATGAAGTGCTGGTGAAGATGATGCTGCCCATCATGGCCCTGGTGGCGGCTCCCGCGGGCATCCGCGAGGACCTGGAGCAGCGCACGCTGCCCCTGATGCTGGCGCGCCCGGCGCCCGTGTGGGCGCTGCTGCTGGGCAAGGGCCTGCCCTGGTTCGCCTGGGGCGCCGCCTGGCTCATCCTCGGCACCCTGGGGCTCCAGCTGATCGGCGGCGATCCCGCCCTGCTGCCGGGGCGCATGGTGGCGCTGGTGGGAGCCTGGTGGGGGGAGCTGGCCCTCATGACCCTGGCGGGCCTGCTCTTCAAGCGGGGCACGCTCTGGGGCGCCCTCTACTTCTTCCTGTGGGAGCCCCTGGTGCGGATCTTCCCGCCCATCCTCCAGCGGCTCACCTTCACCCACCACATCGAGAGCCTCGCCGGCAGCCGCGCCGCCCAAGTGAAGGCCCACCAGCTGCTGGCCCAGGAACAGGTGACCACCCATCCGGCCCTGGCCCTGCTGGCCCTCCTCGCCTTCGGCGCCCTCTGCTGGGCCCTGGCCGGCTGGAAGCTCCACCGGACCCCCATCGGACTGGCGGGAAGCGAGGCGGAGGGATAGCCTTCCCCCCCCTGTAAACTGGAAGGATGCCCGAACCCCTCCGCACCCTCACCCCAGAAGGCACCGAGATCCTCATCGAGCCGCTGCCCCATGTGCGGAGCTGCGCGGTGGGGTTCTGGGTGCGGCGGGGGTCGCGGCACGAGGGGGCGCTGGAGGAGGGCCTGGCCCACTTCCTGGAGCACACGGTCTTCAAGGGCACCGCGTCCTATCCCACGCCGGACGAGCTGGCCGCGGCCACGGACCGCCTGGGCGGCCATGTGGACGCCTTCACCGGCAAGGAAGTGGCCTGCTTCTACGGCAAGGTCCTGGCGGACCAGCTGCCGGAGCTGGTGCACCTGCTGGGCGAACTGGTGACGGCGCCCCGCTTCGATGCGGAGGAGCTGGTCCGGGAGCGCAACGTCATCCTCGAAGAGATCGCGCAAAGCGAAGACCAGCCGGACGACTGGGTGAGCGAGCTGTTCTACGGCGGCTTCTGGGAGGGCACGCCCATGGCCCACCCCATCCTGGGCCGCCGCGACCAGGTGGCGGGCTATGGGCCGACGGAGGCCCGCGCCTTCTTCGACCACACCTACCGGGCGCCCAACCTCGTGGTGGCCGCCGCGGGCGCCATCGAGCCGGGGCCCTTCCTGGAGCTGCTGAAGCCCATCCTGGACCGGCTGCCCAAGGGCTCGGACCACGCGCCCGACACCCTGGCCCGCACCCGGCCCTTCCTGCTGAACGTGCCCCGCAAGGACCTGCAGCAGGCCAACCTCGTCATGGGCTTTCCCGCGCCGGGGCACCACTCCTCGGACCGCGCCGCGGCCCACCTGCTGAGCCACGTGCTGGGCGGCGGCATGGCCTCGCGCCTCTTCATGGAACTGCGCGAGCGCCGGGGCCTCTGCTACCAGGTGGGCAGCTACTTCAGCCCCTATGCCGATACCGGCGCCCTCCAGATCAGCGCCAGCTGCGCGCCGGGCCAGCTGCGGGAACTGGTGCAGCGGACCATGGCCGAGTGCGCCCGCATCCGGCAGGCGGGCGTGGAGTCCGACGAGCTGGACCGGGCCAAGCTCCAGGCCCGCACCGGCCTCGTGTTCAGCCAGGAGAGCAGCAGCAGCCGCATGTTCAGCCTGGCCCACCAGGCCATCCACCACGGCGCCCTGCAGAGCCTCGACCAGCAGATGGCGGAGATCGAGGCCGTCACCGCGGCGGATCTGCTCCGCGTCGCCCAGGATCTGCTCGATCCCGCCCAGCTGGGCCTCAGCGCCCTGGGCACCCGCCGCGGCAGCGACATCCGGCCCCAGGATCTGGTGGCCTGATGGCCGTGCCGGCCATGCCCTGGGACCGCCCGGCCCCCGAGCGGGAGGGCCTGCCTTCGGCTTGGTCGCTGTTCCCGGAGGACCTGGCGGCGCTGGGTTGCCCCGGCAGCGCCCTGGAGACGTTCAAGCGCCTGCACCGGCCCTGGACCTGGAAGGACGGCGCGCCGGACCTGGGCACGGGCATCCGCCGCTGGCTGGAAGGTGTGGCGGACCTGGACCTGCCGCGCCTCGCCGAGCGGCAGCCCTCCTCGGACGGCTCCACCAAGCTGGCCCTGGAGCTGGGCGACGGCAAGCGCATCGAGGCCGTCCACATGCCGCGCAAGGTGCGCAATCCCCGGGTCACCTACTGCATCTCCAGCCAGGTGGGCTGCGCCATGGGCTGCACCTTCTGCGCCACGGGCAGCATGGGCATCCTGCGCAACCTGCAGCCCGGCGAGATCCTGGGCCAGGTGGTGGCGCTGATGGCGGAGCTGGGGCCTCAGCGCGGGCACGAGCTGACGCTGGTGTTCATGGGCATGGGCGAGCCGCTGCACAACCTGGGGCACCTGCACCGCGCCATCCGCCTCATGTGCCACCCGGCGGGCCTGGGCCTCGGCAAGGGCCGCATCACCGTGAGCACCTCGGGCCTGGTGAGCGGCATCGAGAAGCTGGCGAAGCTGGAGCCCCGGCCCCTGCTGGCCCTCAGCCTCAACGCCACCACGGACGAGGCGCGCAGCCGCACCATGCCCGTGAACCGCGTGTGGAACCTGGCGCGGCTGCGCCGTGCGCTCGACGACTGGGGCCCCAGGCGCGGCGAGAAGTTCTGTTTCGAGTACGTGCTCATCGCCGGCGAGAACGACACCGAGGCCGACGCGCAACGTCTGGCGGATTGGCTGGGGGACCTGCGGCGGGGCCACAACCTGAACCTCATCCCCATGAACGAGCACGCCGCCAGCGCCTTCCGTGAGCCAGGCGAGGACCGCGTGCAGCAGTTCGCCGAGTGGCTCAAGGCCCGGGGCTGCTTCGTCACCGTCCGCCGCAGCCGCGGCCGCGACGTGCAGGGGGCCTGCGGGCAGCTGGTGAAGGAAAGGGCTTGAGGCCGGAGCCGGTTGGCTTGAGTCTTTTCTGATGCGCATTCCGGTCCA
>JAMPXL010000116.1 GCA_023701165.1 Geothrix sp.
CACCGAGGACAACCACGCCCGCACCGAGGTCTTCGGCCAGCAGGTGAACGAGGCCAAGCACGCCCTCCGCGAGGTGCTCGACCACCTGGAGGAGGCCTGCGACGCGGACCTCTGGCCCCTGCCCAAGTACTGGCAGCTGCTGTCGCCGCTGCTCTAGCCTTCTGGGCGCTCACGAAAAACGGGCCGCGAATGCGGCCCGTTTTTGCATATACAGAGGAGTGCCTCCCGCGCCAGCTCCAGGATTGGGATTCTTTGAGTCCCCATCTAGGCCCTTTCCTAGGGATGGCTTCCAGCGAGCCGAATCACAGGTCGGTCCAACGTGGGGAATTCCGTGATACCTGCCTTGGCTGGGCCTTCACGGGGACCCTTTGGGAGCCGGGCCAGCAGAATCACAAAGAGGTTCTATTTTTGACTCGTTCGAAAGACGAAACGATTGTTCGGCGAAATACCCTTGCACGAATAATATGATGACCTATTAATAATCTATCCTTCACAACCATTCCCAATAGGGGGGTCAAAATGATGAAACAGGTCTTTCTAGCGTTGCTCCTCGTCTCGGGGGCGACTTCGGTCATCCGGGCCAAATGGTAATGCCGCCATCGGATTGGGAGCCAATTGATCGAATCGCTCTTGGAGAGTTGATCACAACAATTCAGACGACGGATGGAACTCTCGAGGCACATAAGGGTGCAATCACACCCCTGACAAATGGATCATATTCCGTAAATATTAATTATATTCTTGATGATGTGGTATATCGAGTGACATGTGTAATCAATCCTGATGGAACTGGATCTATCAATACTGCAGGCGAGGCATTGTTCACGGCTCTTGCCGCTAGGCCGGCTCTATATCAGGCAGTAAATCAACAGTACCAATCGTACCAGGCCGCGCTTCCCTCAATCGTGCCGTCTTCCGACACACCCATGCCAATCATTCCGCAGCTTTCAGCCTGCGGAGAGGCTTGGATCAGCTTGGCGGTTTCGGTGGTGACGAAGTCATGGCTGGGTGGGCTTTGGGCGCTTTATAAGGTCATTTCAGCTTGTTTCTAGGGTGGGTACATATGAATCGAATACTGTGGCGTTGGATTTTGGCCTTTTGCACCTGTTTCAGCCCGGTCACCTTGAAGGCGGGTGACCCATCGGCGGAATCGATCCGCGTCGGCATCATTGGTAGCGCTCCTCTCGGCGAGTTCAAGGATCTTGCTTCATCCTCAGCGGGATTCGGGGTCACGGCCGGATGGAGGTTCTGGGGGATGTCGCCCAATTGCCGTGCTGGGTTTTTCTTAGAACACCGCATTTACGCCACAGATACCGATCGAGCCGCCCTCACGGACTTTGGGTTCGATATCCGGACGCACATCCATGGCGGGTTCTACAACCGGTTGGGGTTGAGTGGAGAAAGGGCTGACTTCCCAGGTGCCGGGGCCACCATCAAACTTGGGGGCGTGTTCGGGTTTGGGTATCGAACACTTGGCCCGATGGGGTTCGAGGTCTATACCACGCACCTGGCGGCTTCTCGCCCTTCTGCAACTACGATAAACGCAGCCGTGCTCTGGCATTTTTGACGTGGCCCTGGAACATGGGGTTCTGCAACAAAACGGGCCGCGTTCGCGGCCCGTTTTTGTTGGGGCGGTGGCGCGTTACCGCCCGAAGCGGAACACGGCGCTCACCTGAATCCAGGTGGCGGTGCCGAAACCGAGGCCGTCGGCGCCGTTCTTGTCGACCATGACCTGGTTCAGGGTGCCTTCCAGCGAGAAGGACTTATTGAAGGTGAAGCCGCCGCCGCCGCGCACGCCGACCTTGCCGCTCTGGCTGGCGCTGCCGCTGAAGCCGTTGCCGTCGACGTCGGCCTTGACGCTGTTGATGGAGGCGCCGGCGATGGTGAACCAGCCCTGGCTGGGGCTCTGGAAGTGGTAGACCCAGTCGGCGCCGATCTGCAGGATCTTGTAGTCGACCTGGTACAGGCCGCCCCACTCCGAACCCGGGAGGTTGTGGTAGGTCAGCTGGGCGCGGACCTGGTGGTTTGGCGTGAGGTTGAAGTCGAGGTGGCCGCCCACGTGGGCGCCGAAGAACTGGTTGGTGCCGGCGCCGGACTTGTCCTTCAGGTCCCCGACGGGCAGGGTGAGGCCTGTCTGCAGGCCGCCGGTGATGTCCTGGGCGGCGAGGGGCAGGCCCAGAAGGGCGAGGGATAGGGCAACGCGATGACGCATGAATCCTCCGGGTGGACAGACCTTAAAGCAAGGCCGGTCATAGCGTAGCTGCATCCCGCGGATCCCGGATCATCCAAAGGGTCTACCCGGATCGCCTATTCGAGCGTCACGCCGCGCCCGCTGCGGATCCGCTGCTCGATGCGGGAGGTGCTGTGGCCCGGCAGGAAGGGGATGAGGGCCAGCCTGCCGCCGCGGGATTCCACGAGCTCCCGCCCCACCACGGTCTCCGGCGTGTAGTCGCCGCCCTTCACCAGGACATCGGGCTGGAGCGCGGTGATGAGCGCCAGCGGGGTGTCCTCGTCGAAGCGCACCACGGCGTCCACGCTGCGCAGGCCCAGCAGGATGGCGGCCCGGGCGGCCTCGTCCTGAAGTGGGCGGCCCGGCCCTTTGAGGCGCGCCACGGAGGCATCGCTGTTGAGTCCGACCACCAGGAAATCCCCCAGGGCGCGGGCATCGGCCAGATACTGCACGTGGCCCGGATGGATCAGGTCGAAGCAGCCGTTGGTGAAGCAGAGGATCCCCGGCCGGGGGACGGCGGCGAGAAAGGCTTCAGGGCTCTGGAAGAAACGGATCGGTGACGGCATCAGAGTACCTGGATAAAATCATCAGTTCGGGGACGATTCCCAGGAGAAGTCTGCCATGCCCCTCTACGAATACCGTTGCGAAGCTTGCGGCCAGCCTGAAGAGAAGCTGGAGAGCCTGTCTGCGCCCAGCGCCCATGCCTGCCCGGCCTGCGGGGCGGGCGAGGGCATGAAGCGCCAGCTGTCCGTGGCCGCCTTCTCCCTGGCGGGCGGGGGCTGGTACAAGGGCGCGGCCTCGGAGCCGGCCCCCTCCGCCCCGGCGGCCGAGGCGCCCAAGAGTGGCCATGGCTGCGCCGCCGGCGGCTGCGGCTGCCCCCTGGCCGGGTGACACGCGTCCCTTGTTGCGGTTGATGCGTTGACTTTCCGGACCATTCCGATAGCCTAGATGGTTCCGGCCCCGTGGGCCGGCGCAGGATTTCATCCGTCCGACGTTCCCCCGACGCCCTTTGTCCAGCGGAACCTCTCGGGCCCAGGCCCGGATCCACCGGCGCCTTCCTTGGAGGATGGTGTGCCTACCATCAATCAGTTGATCCGCCTCGGGCGGAAGACGTTCCAGAACAAGACCAAGAGCCCCGCGCTCGACGCCTGCCCGCAGAAGCGCGGCGTGTGCACCCGCGTGTTCACCACCACCCCGAAGAAGCCGAACTCCGCGCTTCGCAAGGTGGCCCGTGTGCGCCTCACCAACGGCATCGAGTGCACGACCTACATCCCGGGCGTGGGCCACAACCTGCAGGAGCACAGCATCGTGCTCATCCGCGGCGGCCGCGTGAAGGATCTGCCGGGCGTGCGCTACCACGTGGTGCGCGGCACCCTGGACGCCACCGGCGTCGCGGGCCGCAACCAGTCCCGTTCCAAGTACGGCGCCAAGCGCCCCAAGGCTGGCGCCGCTGCGCCCGCCAAGAAGAAGTAGGGGGAGGTAAAACATGGCTCGCCGTTCCGCACCCGCCAAGCGTGAGATCCTCCCGGATCCCGTCTACAACAGCCTCGTCGTCTCCAAGTTCGTGAACATCCTCATGGAGCGCGGCAAGAAGGCCACCGCCGAGCGCATCCTCTACGGTGCACTCGAAATCGTCGCCAAGAAGTCCGGCGAAGAGGCGCTCGAGGCCTTCCAGAAGGCCCTGAACAACATCAAGCCCGCGGTGGAAGTCAAGTCCCGCCGCGTGGGCGGCGCCACCTACCAGGTGCCCGTGGAGGTTCCCCAGAACCGCCGCCAGTCCCTGGCCATGCGCTGGCTGAAGACCTACTCCGCCTCCCGCGGCGAGCGCACCATGCGCGACAAGCTGGCCGGCGAGATCCTCGACGCCATGAACTTCCGCGGCGCCGCCATCAAGAAGAAGGACGACGTCCACAAGATGGCCGAGGCCAACAAGGCCTTCGCGCACTTCCGCTGGTAGCAGGCTGTCCGACCGGAAGGAGCCGCCAGCCCGGCGGCTCCTTCCGCGAAGGTCTTTGAAGCACCCCCGACTCCGATTCTGCTTTGACCCTTTCAGGAGGCCGCTGTGGCCCGTCAGACCCCCCTCGAGCGCTACCGGAACATCGGCATCATGGCGCACATCGATGCCGGCAAGACCACCACGACGGAGCGCATCCTCTTCTACACCGGCAAGATCCACAAGATCGGCGAGGTGCATGAGGGTGCGGCGACGACCGACTGGATGGTGCAGGAACAGGAGCGGGGCATCACCATCACCTCCGCCGCCATCACGGCCGCCTGGACCCCTCAGACGGGCCAGCTGAAGGACGTGGAGCACCGCATCAACATCATCGACACCCCCGGCCACGTGGACTTCACGGCCGAGGTGGAGCGCTCCCTGCGTGTGCTGGACGGCGCCTGCGCCGTGTTCTGCGCGGTGGGCGGCGTCGAGCCCCAGTCTGAGACCGTGTGGCGCCAGGCCGACAAGTACGGCGTGCCCCGCATGGCTTTCGTGAACAAGATGGACCGTCCCGGCGCGGACTTCTTCCGCGTGGTCGAGATGATGAAGACCCGCCTGAAGGCGCGTCCCATGCCGATCCAGATCCCCATCGGCGCCGAGGAGGACTTCAAGGGCGTGGTCGACCTCGTCCTGATGAAGGCCCTGACCTTCGACGAAGGCGACAAGGGCTTCAAGGTGCTCTACAGCGAGATCCCCGCCGAGCTGGTGGACACGGCCAAGGAGTGGCGCGAGAAGATGATCGAGATGGTCGCCGAGACCGATGACTCGCTCATGGACAAGTATCTCGGCGGCGTCGACCTGACCGAGGACGAACTCCGCAGCGGCATCCGCAAGGGCTGCATCGACCTGACCTTCACGCCGATGATGTGCGGCTCCGCCTTCAAGAACAAGGGCGTCCAGCCCATGCTCGACGCGGTGGTGAGCTACATGCCTTCGCCCCTCGACATCGCCGCCATC
>JAMPXL010000117.1 GCA_023701165.1 Geothrix sp.
GGCCCCAGCTGCGCGCTGCCCTCGGGGCCGCCCGCCCAGGACCGGCGCGCATGCAGGCGCTGCTGCGCCTCCTGCAGCGTCCCATGGCGAAGCCGGAGTCTGCCTCCCAGCGCCTCAAGGAGGCCGAAGGCTGGCTGGCACGGTCGCCTGAAAAGGGAGAGGTCCGTGAATCCCTCATCATCCTGGTGGCCGACCTCCGGACCCAGGCCGGCGACCTCCAGGGGGCCTTGGCCCTGTACCCGGTCCGGGCGGCTTCCGCCGAGCAGCGGGGCTGGGTGGCCCTCATGCGGGCTCAGGCCCTGCTCCGCCTGGGCCAGCGGGACCAGGCCCGGGCGCTGATCCGGGCCTCGCGAGACGAACAGGGGTTCAAGGGACAGCGCGAAGCCCTTGCGAAGAGCCTCGGAGCCTATTGAGGCGCTATCCTGGGGGGAATTCCCCATTGGAGAGATCCCGATGCGACCCCTGATCGCCCTCCTTCTGTCCTTTTCGGTGGCTTCTCTGAGCGCCGGCCCCAAGCCCCAGGTGAAGCTCACCACGTCCATGGGCGTGATCGTGATGGAGCTCGAGCCCCAGGCGGCGCCCCGGACCGTGGAGAACTTCCTGAAGTACGTGAAGAAGGGCCAGTACAAGGGCACCATCTTCCACCGCGTCATTCCCGGCTTCATGATCCAGGGGGGCGGCTACGTGGACTACCTGGGGAAGAAGCGCACCGACGCCGCCATTCCGAACGAAGCCGACCGCGCCCTGGCGGCGGGCCTGAAGAACAAGCGTGGCACGGTGGCCATGGCGCGCACGCCGGACCCCCACAGCGCGGCGGCGGAGTTCTTCATCAACACGGTGGACAACCGGGCCCTGGACTTCAAGGGCAAGGCCAACGACAAGACCTGGGGCTACTGCGTGTTCGGCAAGGTCGTGAAAGGCATGGACGTGGTGGACCGCATCCAGGCCGTGAAGACCAGCAACAAGCGCAGCGATTTCCTGAACCTGCCGGTGAGGGCGGTGCTCATCCAGGACGCTGTGCAGACCCAATGACGCCCAGGGCTTCCGCAGGCGCGCCCAACTTGCGGAGGCTGCGCTCGAGCCGGGCGCGGTAGCGGGGCCACAGCTCCGCGTCCGCGGGCAGGAAGCCTGCGCGGTCCCAGTCCAGGACCAGGGCGCCGCCGCCGGGGGGAAGCAGGATGTTCGTGGCGTTCAGGTCCGGCGACCAGAGCCCCCATTCACAAAGGCCCGCGATGGCGCTGCGGATGTCCTCCGCGCGCGCGGCGCTGAGGTCCCAGCGCTTCGGCCAGGCTTCGCCCTGGGTGAAGCGCGTGATGAGCACGCCCTCCACGCCGAGGCCGCTGGGCCGCCACGCGTAGCCGAGGGGCTCCACGGTGGGGAAGCCCGCTTCCCACAGGCCGCGATGGACGGCGTGTTCTGCGGCGAAGCGAAGATGAGTGCGGTAGGTGCGCTCATTCAGATGGCGCAGCAGGCCGCCGCGCCGGTACGGACGCATCACCAGGTCGCCGACGCGGAGGATGCCGCCGCGTCCGAAGGCCCCCTCGAGGGGGACGGCTTCGCCCGTCGGGGCCAGGCCGCCGGGTGTGCAGACGCGCCAGCCGCCGCCGAGGCCCGGAAGGTCGAGGTTGACTCGGCAACCGAGGGGGCGGAGCGGCGTACCGGGTTCGTACGGCCACGAAGCCGGGAGGGGGGGGACGATGTAAGGATCGTGGATCATGTGATTCCAGCTTGGCCTGCCAGGCCGCGGAAGGCAAAAAAACACTTTGGGGATGTGGCGGAAAGTCAATGGGGCTGGGAATCCGCGGGATGGAACGAACCCGGAGACACCTGTCAACCCCAAGGCTGGAATGGACACCTGCCACCAAAAACCAGCAGGGACGCAAGTGGCTTGAGCTGGAAGGAATTCTCCCGGAATGCACCCCCGCTTCCCACAGAGGATGTGGAAATCACCTCCGGACGGCCCGGTAAGGCGTGCCTTGTTTCTCGATTTCTGCACGTTCGCGGAGCCGCGTGTCTTCCACGTGCCAGATCTCACTATCCTGAAATCGTGGACACTCCCCTTCCTCCTTCCTGCATTCCCGCCGAGGTGCTTGTCCGCCAGGCGCGGCTCGCCGCGGTGCTGGCCGTCATGGAGGAGGGCCGCGAGAACCGCGAACCGGCCTCCCTCCAATCGTTGCGCAAGACCCTGCAGGGCGGGTCGGAGGATCCTGCCGCGATCGTCGAATCCCTGGTTGCTGAAAACCTGGTGGAAGAGGGTGCCGCCCTGATCCGGACCGGGCGCCGCGGTGCGGACCAGACGCGGATCAGGGACCTGGCTTCGCTGCTGGACCCGCTTGCCGCCAAGGCCGCCGCCCGCCGGGAGGCAGCCTGGCTGCTGGACACCCGGCGCGCCTCCGTGCGGGTGGGCTATGCGAAAGAGGGCGCCGCCCTGGATTTCGACGAGGGGGATCTGCACGCCATCTTCATGCAGGCCTTCCGCCTCGAGGGACTCTGCCTTGCACTGGACCTCGGCAAGCGGCCCCGGCCCATGATCCGTCTGGCCCTGCCCCTGCCAGCGGGGGCGGGCGGGCTTTCGGAGTGGACCGAGGCGGTGTTCCGCATGGATCCTCCGGATGGCCCTGAAGCGGTGATGGCCCGTTTGAACCTGCGGCTTCCGGACGGCTTGCGGATCCTGCGCTGGGAAGGCCATGCGGCCTACGCTTCGCCCCTGGGCGAACTCGCGCAGGCCTCGCACTGGCGCTGGGTCTGTCCCGGGGAGCTGGCGGTCGAGGCGAGGCGCCGCGCCTCGGCCTTTCTCGAGGCCAAGGAATGGATCTGGGAGAAGGGCGGGAAAGTGGACGGCCAGAAGCAGCTGAAGCCGCTGGATCTGCGGCCCCTGGTTTCAGAACTGCGCTGGGAGGGGGACATCCTGTCCAGCACGACGCGCAGCGCGGTTTCGGACGCCACCAATCCCCTGAAGCTTCACGCGGCCATTCTGGGGCTTGAGCCCAACGCGCTCTGGGGCCTCGTCCGGCAGTCGCTGGACCTGCGGCCCGATGCGCGCCTGGCCCAGGCGGAGCGCTTCGAGCCCAAGCTGAAGAACATGTACGAAGATGCGGTGCTGCTCAGCGGGGGGACGAACATCACCCTGGTGGACGAGGATGATGACGAGCCCATCCGGCTAGGCTGAGCCGGCTTCCTTGCTGATGGCGAGCAGCAGGCCCAGGCAGACCAGGCTGGCGATGAGGCTGTTGGGGCCGTAGGAGATGAAGGGCAGGGGGATGCCCTTGTTGGGCGCCAGCGAAAGCACCACGCTCATGTTCATGAGGGCCTGCGTCACCAGCAGCAGCACGAAGCCCATGGCGCAGAGCTTGAGGAAGGCGTCGCCCACGCGCCGGGCGATGCGGTAGCCCCGCCACAGGATCGCGAGGAAGAGGCCCAGGATCGCCACGGTTCCGATCAGCCCGGCCTCCTCGGCGATCACGGCGTAGATGAAGTCCGTGTGGGCTTCCGGAAGGAAGAAGAGCTTCTGCTTTCCGCCGCCAAGACCGACGCCCATGAAGCCGCCGTTGCCCACCGCCACGAGGCTCTGGAGGGCCTGGTGGCCCTTGCCGAGGGGATCGGCCGCGGGATTGAGGAAGCTGGTCACGCGGGCCAGGCGGTAGGGCGACATCACCACGAAGGCGGTTCCGAGGGCGCCCAGCACCGGGATCGCGAGGGCGAAGATCCACTTGGGGGCGCCGCCGAGGAACACCACCATCAGTGCCACGAAGACGATAAGGAAAGTGGTGCCGAAATCGGGTTCCCGCAGGATGAGGGCCAGGGGGATCGACAGGATGCCGGCCAGCCCCAGCAGCTTGGGCAAAGCATCGCGGTGGCTGGACCAGGCCTCCCGGTGGCGCACCATCCACGCCGCGGCGATGAGGACGGACAGAGGCTTGAAGAGCTCCGAGGGCTGGAGGCTCACTGAGCCGAGGCGGATCCAGCGATGGGCCCCGTTGATCTTGGGACCGAAGAAGAGCACGGCCACCAGGAGCAGCACCAGGACACCGTAGGTGATCTGGAGGGGGCGCGGATGATCCTGGAGCGTGGCCAGATCCACCTGGGAGAGCGCCAGCATGAAGGCGATGCCGATGGCCCCCCCGACCAGCTGCCGGGTCAGGAAGGCCGTGGCCGCCGCGTGGTTCTGGGAGGCCTTGATGGCGGATGCGGAGTAGATCCACACCATGCCCACGGCCACCAGGGCCAGCGCGAACAGCACCAGCCAGCGGTCGACGGGGCGGCGGACATCCGGTGCCATGCCCGGTCCTAGGCCAGCGCCAGATCGGAGCGGGCGGCGGATTCCAGCTCGCGGAGCGCCTGGTCCACCCAGGCCGCCTCCCGGGCCTCCACCATGAGGCGGAGCTTGGGCTCGGTGCCGGACCAGCGCACCACCTGGCGCACGCCATCCCCCCAGCGGGCGTCGATGGCCGCCATGGCGGACGTGAGTCCATCGCAGGCATCGACTGCCTTGCGGTCCCTGGCCATCACGTTGACGAGGCGCTGGGGCCAGGGGCGGAAGGTCCAGGCCCAGCGCTGGTCTGCAGGGCGGTGCAGGAGGGCGCGGAGGACCGAGAGGGCCGCGGCAAGGCCGTCGCCGCTGGGGCCCACCCGCTTCTGGATGAGATGGCCCGAAGCCTCCGCCGCCAGATCCCAGTTCCGCTTCGCCATCTCGCGCAGCAGAAACTTGTCGCCCACGGCGGTGCGGACGAAGGGAATGCCCGCCTCTCCCAGAGCCTGGGCCAGTCCGCCGTTGGTCATGAGCGTGCCCACCACGCCCGGAGGCGTGTCGCCGCAGGCCAGGCGGTCCTGGGCCAGGAGCCACACCATCTGGTCGCCATCCACGGCCTGGCCGCGGTGGTCCACCAGCAGGCAGCGGTCCCCATCACCGTCGAAGGCGATGCCCAGCTGGGCGCCGCGGGCCGCCACCGCCGCCGCCAGGGCATCGAGGTGGGTGGAACCCACGCCCACATTGATGGCGGGGCCATCAGCGGGCACGCCGATCCAGTGGATGGTGCCTCCGCGGAAGAGCTCGAGGGCCGCCTCGGCGGTGGCGCCATGGGCGCAATCGATGACCACGCGGAAATCCCCAGGCAGGTCGATGCCGCCGAGGTGGGCCAGGTAGGGCTGGAGGTCCAGGCGGCCCGGCGGGGCCGAGA
>JAMPXL010000118.1 GCA_023701165.1 Geothrix sp.
CACCTTGATCTGGCCCAGGTCCTGGCAGGTCTCGATGAGGATGGCATCGGCACCGCCGTCCAGCAGGCCGTCCATCTGCACGCGGTAAGAGGCCAGCAGCTCCGCGTAGCCCACGTGGCCCAGGGTGATGAGCTTGGTGCCCGGTCCCACGGAGCCGATGACGAAGCGGGGCCGGTCGAAGCTGCGGGCCACCTCCTTGGCGATGGCGGCCGCCTGCACGTTCAGCTCGTAGGCCTTGTGGGGCAGCCCGAAGTCACCCAGCACCAGCGGATTCGCCCCGAAGGTGTTGGTCTCCACCGCATCGGCGCCGGCGTTGAAGTAGCTTTCGTGGATCTCCCGGATCCACTGGGGCCGGCGTTCGGTCAGCAGGTCCACGCAGCCCTCCAGGGCGGCGCCACCGTAGTCCTCCATGGTGGGCTTGCGGGCGAAGATCTGCGTGCCCATGCCGCCGTCCAGCAGCAGCACCTTGTCGCGGAGGATGGCGTCGAGGGTGGTCATGTCACAGTCCCAGGTAGTCGATGGCCACATCGCCGTGGACGGCCACCTGGCAGGCGAGGCGCTGGTCGGGCGGTGCGTCCAGTCCCTGGAGGAAGTCGCGCTCCTCCGGACCGGGGTCGCTGCAATGGTGCAGTCCCTCCGAGATGCGCACACGGCAGGTGCCGCAGGAACCGGTCCGGCAGCCGAAGGTGATGTCCGCCCCCGCCGCATCGGCAATGCGCTGGAGCGAGGTCCCCGCCGGGGCCTCCACCAGCAGATCCTCCAGGAGGAAGTGGACCTTCACACTCATTTGGCATCCATGGAAAAGACGAACCGATCCACCACGAAGACAGGAAGACCACGAAAACCGATTTGGTTATTCATGACGTTCCTTCGTGGTCTTGGTGGTCTTCGTGGTTCAAGGTTGTTGCCCTTCATGCGTCCTCCCGCCTGGGCAGGAGCGGTGCCACGAGCTCCACCTGGCCGAAGGGGGCCGACAGCTGGAGGCCCTGGATGCGGGGGCGGATGGCCTCGATGATCTCCTGGGCGATGGCGAGGCCCTCCTTGACCTGGTCCTCTGCGCTGGTCCACTGGGCCATGCGGGTGAGCAGGCTGGGCGGCACGAAGACGCCAGGCACTTCGTTGGCCATGAACTCGGCGTTGCGCAGGCTCTTGAGGGGCCAGATGCCCGCGATGATGGGCAGGCCGCCTTTGCCATCCAGGGACTCCGTGAAGTCGAGGAAGCGGAAGAGGCTTCCGGCGTCGAAGACCGGCTGGGTGATGACCCACTGGGCCCCGGCCTCCACCTTGTAGCGGTAGCGGGCCTTCTCTCGGTCGAGGTCCGGGGCCACGGGATTGGCGGCCACCCCCACGCTGAAGGAAGTGGGCTTGCCGATGCTGGCGCCGCCCAGATCGAGGCCGGTGTTCAGGCGCTTGAGCATGTTCACGAGGCCGATGGCATCCACGTCGAAGACGGCAGTGGCCTGGGGATAGGGCCCCAGCTTCGGTGGATCGCCCGTGACGGCGAGGAGGTTGCGGAGGCCCAGGCCTGCGGCGCCGAGCAGGTCGCTCTGCATGCCCAGGAGGTTCCGGTCGCGGCAGGCGTAGTGGAGGATGGCCTCCAGCCCCACCTGCTGCTCGATGATGAGGGCCGTGGCCAGGGCCGACATGCGGGCGATGGCGCGGGGGCCGTCGGGCACGTTGATGGCATCCACGCCCAGGGCCCGGCACTGACGGGTCTTGGCCACGAGCTTGTCGTATTCCATGCCCTTGGGGGGCACCAGCTCCACGGTGTGGACGAACTCCCCCTGGGCCAGCTTGAGGCTGAAGCGGCTGCGGAAGGCGAAGGGGACTTCGGGCTGGGGCTGCTCATGGGGCTTCAGCTCGAAGCCCGTCCCGGCCTGGACGAAGGCCCGCTCCTGGCGGAAGGCTCCCCGCATGGCGCGGATGTGGGCGGGCGTGGTGCCGCTGCAGCCACCCACGGCCCGGGCGCCCGCGGCCAGAGCCCGTGCGGCGAAGCCGCCCAGGTACTCGGGGCTGGCCCCGTAGATGAGGCGGCCATCGACCAGATGAGGCAGGCCCGGATTCGGCTGGAGGACGATGGGCTTGGCGGTGACGGCCTTCAGCCGGTCCAGCAGGCGCAGGTGCGGGGCGGGCCCGTTTCCGCCGATGAGGCCCACGAGGTCGGCGCCCCAGACATCCAGCTGCTTGATGAACCAGTCGGGCTCGGCGCCGAAGAGGGCCTGGCCGTCGTCGTTGGTGGTCATCAGGGCGGCGATGGGCAGGGGGCTGAGGTCCTGGACGGCGAGAAGGGCCTGGTGGATCTCGTTCAGATCCTCGAAGCCCTCCAGCGCGATCAGGTCCGCGCCTGCTTCGATGAGGGGAACCGCCTGTTCCCGGAAGAAGGCGCGGGCCTCCTCGAAGGAGGTGGGTCCCCAGGGTTCGATGCGAACGCCCAGAGGGCCAATGCAGCCCGCCACCCAGGCGCGGACTCCCTGCTGGGCGATGGCCTGTTTTGCCAGCGCCACGCCCTCCCGGTTGATCAGGTCGAGCTGGCCCTCCAGGCCCCGGGCCGCCAGTTTCAGGTGGTTGGCGCCCCAGGTGTTGCTGGTGAGCACCTGGGCCCCCGCTGCCAGGAACTCGCCGTGGATGGCCAGCAGCAGGTCCGGCGCCTTGAGGTTGCACTCCTCGAAGCTGCGCTGGAGGGTGATGCCGCGGTCATGCAGGGCCGTGGCCGCGCTTCCGTCGAAGAGGAAGCATTCGCCCGCGTCGAGGGCCTGCTGGAAGGTGGTCTGGGTCATGGCTGCGCCTATGGGGCGGCAGTCCGTCATCGGCATCCAGGAGGGTTCAGGTCAGTCTGAATCGTTCGGTATCTTCCCCCCGGACATGCCGGGGGCAGGAGTTGGCACCTTGCTTTCGCAGGTTGCCAAGGTTTCACAGGGCCTTTCCCTCCACCTTTCTGGATAGCGCTATCGGACTGCCAAAGAACGAGGGTTAAGCATGTGTCAGGGGCGCTTTTCCTGTCAAGGCCCCGGGGGCGGAAGGGGGGCGGGGTGGGCGGTGAGGCCCTTGCGCTTCATGTGGCCCCAGCTGTCCTTGCCGCGGATCCAGTCCAAGGTGCCCTTCAGGCGCCAGAGCAGCGTCAGCTGGCGGTACCCGAAGTTCTCGGCCACAGCCGCGGCCAGCAGCAGGCACCAGGCCCGGAATCCCTGGTAGCGGTGGCCGCTGATCTCCTGGAGCACCACCGACATGACGGAGTTCAGCATGCCGAGCAGCAGGGCCACGCAGACGAACAGCAGGGCGAAGGAGCTGTTGAGGGAATGGGTCCAGAGGGACCAGGCGAACACGAGGTAGCCGGCGATTTCGATGATGGGCGCCAGAGCCTCGAAGACCAGGAAATAGGGCATGGAGAAGAGCCCGATGCGGCCGTACTTCGGGTTGAAGCACATCCTCCGGTGCCGCCAGAGGGTCTCCAGCAGGCCCCGCTGCCAGCGGTTGCGCTGGCGGCTGAGCTGGTCGAAGTGCTCGGGGACCTCGGTCCAGCACACAGGATCCGGGACGAGGGTGATGTGGTGCGGACGCTTCCATTCCCGCAGGCACCGGTGGAGGCGCACCACCAGCTCGAAATCCTCGCCGATGGTGGCGGTCTCCAGGCCCCCGGCGGCCACCACCACGTCCTTGCGGAAGACGCCGAAAGCGCCGCTGACGATGAACATGGTGTCCATGGAAGCCAGGCCCACCCGGGCGAAGAGGAAGGCCCGGAGGTACTCCACGATCTGGAAGCGGGCCAGCCAGGAGGAGGGGAGGTGGATGCCCCGGATGCCCATGGAGGTGACCTTGCAGCCGTTCAGGGGGCGGACTACGCCGCCGGAGGCCACCAGGCCGGGGCGGTCCATGAAGGGACGGGCGATGCGGAGCAGGGCATCGTTCTCCAGGAGGCTGTCGCCATCCATGCAGCAGACGAGGGGGTAGCGGGCGAGGTTGATGCCACAGTTCAGGGCGTCGGCCTTGCCGCCCCCGGCCTTGTCCACCACCACCAGGTTGGGCACGTAGGCGCTTTCGTAGATGCCGCGCACTGCCTTGGTGGGCAGGAGGTGGCGCACCACGCGCTGGCTGGGGTGGAGCTTGAAGGCCTTGATGAGCCGCTCCAGGGTGGCGTCGGTGCTGCCGTCATTGACCACCACCACCTGGAACTCGGGGTACCGGAGGCTCACCAGGCTGTTGACGCTCGCCACGCCCCCGGCCTCCTCGTTGAAGACCGGGCAGATCAGGGTCATGGGCTTGTAGTGGCTGGTTTCGAAGGTGCTGTCGAGGCGGTCGATCCCGGTGGCGTCCAGGTACCTCCGGATGGACACGAAGGCCCGGAGGATCAGGGAGAGGTGCGTCAGGTGCAGCGCCAGGAAGTAGGCCAGGATGCCCCACATGGCGAAGGCGGCGGCGAATCCGCTGAAGCTCATGGATGCCCCCGCTCGTCGGTCCATTCCAGCCGCTCCCGGGCGATGTCCCGGGCGAAGCGGTCAGCCGCGGGGTCGTCCGCCACATAGGTGAGGGCCGAAACGCCCGCATGGCCCAGGTCCACGAGGCTCTGGGCCGCGTTGCGGCGGGCCTCGTAGACGGGGTCGGCCATCAGCCGCAGCAGCTCAGGGATGGCGGAGGGCCCGCCGAGCACGCCCAGGGCCCGGGCGGTCTGGGTGCGGATCTCCCAGGCAGGGTCGGAGGCGAAGGGCAGCACTTCGGGGTAGACCGTGGGATCCGCGAGGATGATGAGCGCCTTCAGGGCTGAGACCCTGAGATCCACCTGCGGAATCTCCAGCAGCGCGATCAGGCGGGGCAGGGAGGCCCGGTGGCGGTGGGACCCCACCAGCAGCGCGAAGAGGACCCAGGGCTCCGGGCGGCGTTCCGGAGGTTCCAGGTTGTCCTCCATCCAGGGCAGCAGGTCGGGTCCGAAGCCCGCCAGCACCCGCAGCTGCCGTTCGCGCTGGTAGAGGTTCTGCCGCTCGATCCAGGCCAGCACGGGGGCGGCATAACCGAGGTCCCGGCTGTGGGCCAGGGCGCGGGCCGCGGCATGCGCCACGAAGGGCACCGGATCCTCCAGGAGGGGGAGGACCAGGTCGAGGTACCCGTGGAGCCGCTGATGGGGCCGCCGGTCCGGCTGCTCGGCCAGCGGCGGCGGGCCATGTTCCGCTG
>JAMPXL010000119.1 GCA_023701165.1 Geothrix sp.
AATATTTATCCTTAATGCTGTTCTTTAAGTCTTGTGTTGAGATTGGAACAATGATTCTATTTTGTGTATTTTCAGTAGATTGTTGATGTGATAATTTATATATATTAATCGCGGGGCTCAATAAAATGTAAAAAAGTGGATCCACTCGCCCCAATAGTTCTTTTTTATTGAAAATTTGATCCGAGGCTTGAAAAGTTCTGGCTTGTATTTCTTTGTAATTTGAATAAATAAGTATAACTTCTTTGTCTAAGCCAAAAGTTTCTGAAATTAATTTATCTGGTTTTAGTGCAAAAAAGGTAATTTCGGTTCCAAAAATTTTCTCACTTGCTCCCCATGAAATTTCAAAAGATTTGCTAAATGGCAAAATTGTTTCATACAAAATTCGATTGTCTTTCAAAATTTTGATGTCCGAATGAATGCCCATTTTTCCTCCTCTGTTCCCTGCGAGTCTTTGTCTACCTTGGATTCTTATTGAAAGTCTGCTCTACAATGGTTCCGACATCAAGAGTTGCCAGCACCAGCATTCCACTAATCTAGATGTTTAGTAGGTACTCATGCCCGAATCTTCGACCGACCGCATCCAGTCCTTTCTCGCCTCGGGGCCCTTCGCGGTGGTGGGGGCCAGCACGGACCGCTCGAAGTATGGCAACAAGGTGCTGCGCTGCTACCAGCAGCACGGGCACGAGGTCCATCCCATCAACCCCAAGGCGTCCGAGGTGGAGGGGCTGAAGGCCTACCCGTCGCTGGCGGCGCTGCCGGTGAAGGTGAAGGCCATCTCCGTGATCACGCCGCCCGCAGCCACGGAGCAGGTGGTCCGCGAGGCCGCGGCCGCGGGCGTGGCGCACATCTGGATGCAGCCCGGCGCCGAAAGCGACGCGGCCATCCGCACGGCGGAATCGCTCGGGATGAGCGTCATCGCCGGGGGGCCCTGCCTGCTGGTGGTGATGGGCTACCGCGAGAGCTGAATCTGCTGCGCAGATTCAGTACGGAATTCGCTGCGCGAATTCAAAAAGAGAGCCTTTCCATACTGAATTCGCGCAGCGAATTCAGCCTAGGCCAGACCCAGGTTCTTCCGAACCTCCAGCCGGTGTTCCTCATGCGCCTGCACCACCTTCGGCACCTCGCTGCGCCACCGCTTCGTAAAATCGGCGAAGGAGATGGTCGGCTTCGCTTCGGCGCCAGCCGTCGAGGGTTCGGTTGAGTCCTGCGAGCACGTCTCGCGGGTACCAGGCTTGGGGGTCATGGGTCTGAGTCCTTAGTAGGGAAAGGTACGCGGTCTGGATCTGGTAGGCAACCACGGATTCGGCAGAGCGGGGCCGGGCGCGGACGCTGGCGAGGGCCTCCTGTCCTTCGGTCATGCGGTCGGCCCCCTCCTCGTCCACCCGCACGTGGTAGAGCTGCAGCGAGGGGCCCAGCCGCGGGGCCAGGCCCAGGAAGGTGGCGGGGGCCCCGGCGTGGGCCCGGGCCAGGCGGTCCAGGGGCACGTAGCGGCCTTCCCGTTCCGAGCGGGCCAGCATGGCCTTCAGGGCGCTCTCGGGATCGCGGTCCATGTAGGCCAGGTGGATTTCGCCGCAGCCCGCCCGGTGGATGCGGTCCAGGAGGAAGGCCACGCCTTCGGGCTCGGTGTGGGGGGCGTCGAACACGGCGCCGAAGGCGGGGCCCATGGCCAGGGCGCCGGTGGTCTTCCCTGTGGCCTGGCCGCCCATGAAGATGATCACGGGCTCGCCCTGGGCCCGGGCGAGGGCGCGGTCCCGCAGGCGCTTGCCCAGGGCGTTCAGGTGGACGGCGGCCCGTCCGGCGGGATCCTCCAGGGCCTCGTAGCCCTGGGTGGGATTCCGGCGCAGGCTGGGCAGCAGGGTGGCCAGCACGTCGCCGTTGACCAGTTGGCCCTCCAGGGTCCCGGGCCGGGCCGCGTAGTCGTCCAGGGCCCGGTCCGCCTGGCGGGCCAGGCCCGCGGCCTCGGCCTCCAGGGCCCCGCACAGGGCGTGGCGACCGGTCTCGTCCAGCTCCCAGTACGAGCGGCGCTCCTGCCAGGGCACCTGCTGCCAGGGGTGGGGCCGCGGAAAGGGGCGGGGGGACATGGCCCCAGCGTACTGGATGCAGGGCGCCCGGGCACCCTATGCTCGAAGCCATGTCTGATGCCCTTCCCGCCACCCTCCTCTTTCCCGGCCAGGGCACGGAGGCCGTGGGCATGTCCGCGGGCTGGGAGGCGCATGAGGCCTGGCGGGCCACGGTCCGGGCAGCTGAGGCCCACACGGGTCATCCGCTGCAGCGCCTGATGGAGGAGGGGCCCCTCGACGATCTGCGGTTCCAGCGCCACGCGCCCTGTGCGGTGCTGGCCCATTCCGTGGGGATCTTCCGGGCCTGGCGCGCGGCGGGGATGGCCCTCCCCGTGGCCGCCACAGGGCACAGCATGGGGTTCTACTCGGCCCTGGTGGCGGCGGAGGTGGTGCCTCTGGAGGCTGCGCTGGACCTCATCGCCGCCGTGGAGGATCTCAGCGGGGCGGCCTTCGGGGAGGGGACCATGGGCATGGCCTTCCTCATCGGCGTGCCGGAAAGCGAGCTGCGGCGGGCCCTGGCGGAGCACCCCCGGCTGGTGGTGTCCAACCGCAACGGCCAGGCCCAGTTCACGGCCTCGGGGCCGGTCCCCGCCCTGGAGGCACTGGTGGCGGCGCTGCGGCCCTCGGCCCTGAAGGCGGGGCTCCTGCCGGTGAAGCATCCGCTGCACGGGCCCCACATGGCGGCCCTGCTGCCGGCCATCGCGCGGCGGCTGGCCGTGAAGCCCGCGGAGCCGGCTTTCCCACTCATCTCCCACTTCGACGGGCGCCTGCTGGCAACGGGCGGGGCGGCCTGGGACGAGGGCATCGCCTCCGTCGCCCTGCCCGTGGACTGGCCGGCGGTGGTGGGGCGGCTGAAGATCCTGGGTGCGCCCCTGGCGGAGTGCGGCCACGGGCACCAGCTGGCGGGGCTCACCCGCTGGGCGGACCGGGACCTCCGGGTGGGTTCGCTGCAGACCCCGCCCGCCGCAGGGGAGGCTCCTGGCAGCAGGATTTCTGGCGCGATTGTCAAAAATCGTTAATTTATCAACCAGGCCGATAGATTCGCAGACCGGGGCCCTGCCATGATGGCCTGCTGGACCCCCTCGACCTGGAAGCCTTCCCATGCCGGTTTCTCCCCCCATCCTCGGTGAAGCGCTCGCCAACCGCTGTTCGCAGGTGCTCTACCGCTGCCTGGAGGAGGTGGGCAGCACGAAAGGCGCCCTCTACCTGCGCCTGCCGGACCAGCCCGCCTTCGATGTGGTGAGTTTCTACGGCTGGCCCCGGGGGACGCGGCCCCCCGTGTCCATCCCCGAAGGCCACCCGCTCCTGGTGCGGGCCCAGAGGGAGCGCCGGTCCTTCGTGGTGAACGACGCAACGGAATCGCCCGAGCTGGCGGCCTTCGGCCAAGGAGGCGAATGGCCCCGCTACCTCATCACCCCGGTCTATCTGCAGGGGGAATGGGTGGGGCTGCTCATCCAGCGGGACCGCATCAAGGGTGGGACCTTCGAAGCCGAGCGGGACGAGCCGCCCACCGTGGCCATCTGCGGGGACCTGGCGGCGGCCCTGAAGGAGTTCCGCTTCTACGGCGGCACGCGCACCGCCCATCCGCATCCCGCCGTTCCCGGCGTGGTGCCTGAAGGGCTGCCCACCGCCGCGGACATCATCGAGGATGTGGCCCCGGTGCCCGGGCGCCTCCTGCCGTCCGTGCCTCCCGCGGTGCCGGCCATGCGCGCGCCGGGACAGGGCATTCCCTCCGCCGGCCCCGCCCACCAGGAGCGGCTCTACGGATTCCCCGGAGGCCAGGACGCCTACGCGGCGCTGCCCTGGGAAGCGGACCGCACCCTTAGCGGGTGGGTGGCGCCGCCGCCGCTGAACCCCGACCGCCAGCGGGGCATGGTGCCTCCGGAGCAGCGGGCCTTCTTCTGGGAAATCGCGGGGCTCATCAGCCAGATCCTGCCGGCCAGCGCCGTGGCCCTCTGGATCGAGGATCCCGAGGAGATCCGCCCCATCCTGGCCTTCAGCACCCTGCCGCTCTCCCAGGACCTGCAGCAGCAGATCCTGGCCCATGCCACCTTCCACCTGCCGGCGGTGCAGGAGCCCGACCTGCGCCTCATCTCCCGGACGGAGATGCCCGAGGTGCCGGAACTGGCCGGCGCCTTCGCCACCTACCTGCCCCTGCTCCTCAACGAGACGCCCCACGGCCATGACCTGCTGATGGTGTTCCGCCTGGAGGACCACTCCTTCTCCCTTTCCGAGATCGAGGCCATCCAGCAGCTGAGCCGGATCCTGGCACTCCACCTCCAGGAGGCCCGGCTCCACGAGCGCTACCACCACGCGTTCCTGTCCGTGAGCCACCGGATCCTCCAGTCCGGTGAGAGCCGGGTGCCGAGCCTGCGGCCCCACAGCCTGGCCACCGCCCGCCTGGCCCGGGATCTGGCGCTCCGTCTGGAGCTGCCCAGCGAAGAGGTCGAGGCGGTCAGCATCGCCGCCATCCTCCACGACGTGGGGCTGCTGCTGCTGGACCCCCAGATGCTCGCCAAGCCGGAGCTGAGCCCTGAGGAGGTCAAGAAGGTCCGGAGCCACCCGGAGCTGGCCGGCGTCTTCCTCAAGGACCTGCGCTTCCCCTTCGATGTGGTGCGGATGATCCGCCACCACCACGAGCGCTGGGATGGCCTGGGCTACCCCGACCGCCTCCGCGAGACCGCCATCCCCATCGGGAGCCGCATCATCGGCCTCATCGAGGCTTACGAGGTGATGACCAGCGGCAAGAGCTACCGGCAGCCCCACGGGTTCCGCCAGGCGCTGGCGGAGATCCGGAACGAATCGGGATCCCAGTTCGACCCCTCGGTGGTGGACGCCTTCTGCGAACTCATGACACGGAAGGATGACCGGGCCTGATAATTTGAGCTCGGAGCCTCCATGTCCTCCCCGTCCCCCCG
Organism: Geothrix sp.; assembly: GCA_023701165.1. Lineage (GTDB taxonomy): Bacteria > Acidobacteriota > Holophagae > Holophagales > Holophagaceae > Geothrix. The sequence continues at coordinate 4,979 of JAMPXL010000119.1, forward strand.
TCCTTCTTCCCAGCGCGGCTTCACCATGGCCCTCGCCTTGGCCCTGGCCGTGGTGATGGGCGTGATGCTGATGAAGGTGGCCCCCCGGGTGAGCGCCGAGGTGCAGCGGGAGAACGAGGCCGAGCTGATCTTCCGGGGCGAGGCCATCGCCAACGCGCTGAAGGTCTACGCCGCGCGCACCG
>JAMPXL010000120.1 GCA_023701165.1 Geothrix sp.
CAGCCCTTGAGGCCCAGGGGATCCTTCGCCATGGAGAAGACCGCCAGCCAGAGGGGGACCAGGGCCGCGAAGATGGCGGCGAACCCGGAGGAGACGTGCAGCTCGGCCCAGGAGATCAGGGCGTTGGAACAGCCCAGCAGCAGGGCCCCCACGACCATCAGGTGGCCGGTCTCCTTCAGGGAGGGTCAGGCCTCCCGCCGCAGCCGCCCCAGCCCCAGCGCCAGGATGGAAGCCACGGAGAACCGCGCCGCCACCATGCCGTAGGGCGTGAAGGACTCCAGGCCCAGGGCGATGGCGAAGTAGGTGGAGCCCCAGACCACCGCCACCGTGAGGTAGGCCATCCACGCGAGCATCAAATCCCCCCGCCGAGGGGCCGGGGCTTCACTTCTTGGCCTTCTTCCCCTGCGTCTCGGAAGAGGGGAAGGGGCTGGGCCCCGCCTTCTCCCAGTGGGTCTCCAGCACGATGGTGGTGCGGGTGGTGACCATGGGACCCAGGGCCCGGATGCGGCGCAGGCGCTCGGCGATGCCCGCGGGGGTGTCGGCCACCACCTTCAGCATGAGGGCGTCCTCGCCCGCCACGGTGTGGGCCTCCAGGATGTCGGGCTCGTCCTCCAGCGCCTTGATGAACCGCTGCTCGATGGCCTCGTTGTTGTCCTTGTAGCGCACCGCCACGAAGGCCACATTGGGCTTGTTCACGGCCGCGGGCGCCACCCGGGCCGCGTAGCCCGCCAGGACGCCATCGGCCTCCAGGCGCTTCACGCGGTCGATGATGGTGGGGCGGCTCACGCCCAGCCGCTCGGCCAGTTCCGCGTGGCTCATGCGCCCCTCCTGCTGGAGCAGGGCCACCAGACGCCGGTTCAGATCGTCTTCCATCAACGTCTTCGCCATGCGGGACTCCAAAAAAGGGTATAGGTGAAACCATTGAACACTATGCAAGCCGCTTCATCAATACACATGACAACCCGTAAATGATCGATCGGAGGTAAAATGCAGGCAGAGGTGCACATGGACTTCACCCGCCCCTTCACGGGCCAGAGCTTCTTCCTCATCGGGGGACCCTGCGTCATCGAAAGCCGGGAGCACGCCCACCTGATGGCGTCGAGTCTGCGGGACATCGCGGAGGCCCGCGGCATCCCCTTCATCTACAAATCCAGCTTCGACAAGGCCAACCGCACCAGCCGCGACAGCCACCGGGGGCCGGGCATGGAGGAGGGCCTCGACATCCTTGCGGAAGTCCGCAGCCGCTACGGCGTGCCGGTGCTGACCGATGTGCACGAGAGCGATCAGTGCGCCCCCGCGGCCCAGGCCGTGGACGTGCTCCAGATCCCCGCCTTCCTCTGCCGCCAGACGGACCTGCTCCTCGCCGCCGCCGCCACGGGCCGGACAGTGAACTTGAAGAAGGGCCAGTTCCTCGCGCCCTGGGACCTGAAGCATGGCGTGGACAAGCTGAAGTCGGTCCCCGGCCACGGCCCCGTGTGGGTCACGGAGCGGGGCTCCAGCTTCGGCTACGGCAACCTGGTGGTGGATTTCCAGAGCTTCCCCCACCTGCGCAAGACCGGCTGCCCCGTCATCTTCGACGCCACCCACAGCGTGCAGAAGCCCGGCGCCCTGGGGAACGCCACCGGCGGCGCCCGGGAGATGATCCCCACCCTGGCCCGGGCCGCGGCCACCGCCGTGGACGGCTTCTTCTTCGAGGTCCACGAGTGCCCCGAGAAGGCCCACAGCGACGGTCCCAACGCCATGCGGCTGGAAGCGTTCGGCGCCCTGCTGGATGAACTGCTGGTGCTGTGGCGGGCCGGCCGGGCCGCGGCGCAGCTGGATCCCGCCGGCCAGTAGAAGGGGAAGGCATGGCCGAGGCCCTCAAAGCCGGGAGAGCCCTGGAACTGCGGCCCCTGCGCCTGCACGACGCCCGGGCCCTGTCCGTCCTCGTGGACGCGAACCGGGACCGCCTGCGCCGCTGGCTGCCCTGGCCCGACGCCAACCGCAGCGTGCGGGACTCCCGCGACTACATCCTGCGGATGCGCGCCCTGGCGAGGACCGGGCTGGGCCAGTCCTACGGCCTCTGGTGGAAGGACCGCCTGGTGGGGGTGGCGGGATTCAACTGGATCGACCGGGCCAACCAGACCGCCGCCATCGGGTACTGGCTGGCGGAGGAAGCCGAGGGGCAGGGCCTGATGACCGCCGCCGTGGCCGCCCTGCTCCGCCACGGCTTCCGCACCCTCCAGCTCAACCGCATCGAGATCCGCGCCGGGGTCCGCAACCGCCGCAGCCGCGCCATCCCCGTGCGCCTGGGCTTCCGCCACGAGGGCACCCTGCGGCAGGCGGAGCGCCTGGCCGACCGCTGGGTGGATCACGCGGTGTACGGGCTGCTGGCGGCCGAGTGGGCCGGTCGCTAAACCGTTCCGCGGGCCGTCGGGTAGCCTCCCCATGCGCCGCCTTCTCCCCGCCCTCCTCCTGTCCGCCCTGCCTCTGCCGGCCCAATCCACGCTGGTGTCGGTGATCCGCCAGCCCCGGGCCACGGCCGCCGAGTTCACCACGCCCGTCGCCGACTTCCAGGTGAAATCCCACGGCGATCCATCCCACATCCACCTCGGGATCGGCCTGGGTGTGCGCCACTGGGATGACGGCGACAACGCCATCCGGTTCGTGGTGGACGCCAACGTCCTGGCCCGCGAGGTCTTCGCGGGCTTCGGCGCCATCGTGGAAGTGCCCCCGGGCGAAGGCGGCTTCGTCGGCCCTCGGCTGCGCGTGGGCTGGGCCTTCCATCCGAACTGGGCCCTCAGCCTCGAGGCCGAGCACCTGGAGCGCCCCTTCACGGACGGCCTGGGCGTCCGCCGCCGCAGCAGCATCGGCCTGGTGCTCACCACCCGCTTCTGAACCCCACTCCGGCCTTCAGCGGAGCCGGAAGGGCATCGTCAGGCGGAACCGGGCAACCTGCGGCACCCCATTGAGTTTGGCCGGCTCGAACCGCCAGGCCAGCGCGTAGCTGATGGCGGTGACCAGGAGGGGCACCGGCCCTTCCCGCGCCTCGGCCCGGATGGGCTCACCCTCCGGGTCGATGATCAGGTCCAGGACCACCGTGCCCTGCACTCGGGCCAACCTGGCCGCGGTCGGGTACGGCGGCGCGGGCGGCTGACGCTTCACGCGGATCTGGCTGAAGTCGAAATCCACCACCCCCCCGGCCTTCTGGGCTGGCTCGGCGGCAGCGGAGCCAGGCGCCGGGGGTTTCGCGGCCGCTCTGACTTCCCGGGTCGGAGGCTGGGGCGCCAGCACCTCGTCGAGGCCCTGCCTGAGCACGCCGGCGGCCAGGTCCTGGAGACCGGCGTCGCCCTTCTGCCCGGCCACCCGGTTGAGGAAGGCGATGCGGGGCGGCGACCCGGGCACGTTCTCGGCCAGGTCCCGGTCCTCCCAGAGTGAGCAGCGCTCTCGGATCTGGCAGATGGCCACACCCTCCACTCTGACCACCTGGATCTGCAGCCCGAGGTGGAAGGTGTCCTGCGGTCCCGCTTCCAGGGGCGCCACCCGGGTCAGGCCACTCCGATCCAGGAAGCGCCCGAGTTCAGCCTCCAGGCGGTCTGCCCCGAGGACGGCCGGGCCGTCCGTCGGGTTCTGCGCGATCTCCACCACCACCTTGGAGGGCGGCGCCGAGGGATGGGATACGCCCGGCACCGCGTCGAGGCGGAAGGGCACCCGCAGGTCGCATTGCACCCGCACGGGTTTTCCGTCGACGAGGACCGGTTGGAAGGTCCAGGCCTGAAGGTAGGCCGCCGCCGCCTCGCGAAGCAACCTGGGGCCCTCCAGGGCCTCGGCCCGCTCCATCCAACCGGACGGCGAGATGGTCAGCCGCAGCAGGACCTCACCCTCCAGGTTCGCGAAGCGGGCCAGAAAAGGATAGGGTGGCGCATCGGCCCGCTTCCGGACGGCCAGGCGCTGGAAGTCGTAGGGCAGCGGATCCGAGGTTGCGGCAGGGGGTGCCGTCAGGGCGCCCGGGCCCGCCGGCGCGGGCTGCGCCAGGACCGGGAGGAAGGGGCTGAGACAGGCCAGGAGACCGGCGGCAGAGCGCATGGGAACCTCGGGAAGGCCGGGCCGGTCTTGAGGAGGCCCGGTGGAGACCTATTCCACGCCCGCCGCGTAGGTCAGGTTCAGCAGGGCCATGGCCCGGGTCCCCTTGCCCACGCTGTTCTTGGTGGTGTCGGTGTAGGGGATGCCCCGGCGCTCCAGAGCCTCGTAGTCGAAGTTGCCCTCGCCGCTGAGGTCGAAGCAGAGGGCGCCGTCCTTGATCCAGTCGGTGTGGATGCGGTAGTTGGGGGCGGGCACGGCGCTGACGATGACATCGGCCATGCGGATGAAGCCCTCCAGGTGCTCCTTGTTTGTGTTCGCGTGGCAGAGGATGGGCGTGGCTTTGAGGTTGGCCACCATGGCCGTGAGGGGCCGGCCGATGCGGAGGCTGTCGTTGATGACGAGCACGGTCTTGCCTGCCAGCCAGGCGTCGCCGAAGCCCCGCTTGAGGGTCTTCACGATGGCCCGCGCCGTGCACGGGGTCATGCAGCGGTGCTGGGTGCCGTCATCCATGCGCTTCCGGTACTTGTTCAGGAAACCGATGTTGATGGCGTGCAGGCCCTCGATGTCCTTGCCCGGGTCCACCAGGTCCATCACCTCGTCGTCCTTGATCTCGGGATAGCGCAGGGGATAGAAGATGAACACCCCCTGGGTCTTCTCGTCCTGGTTGAGGCGGGCGAGGAGCTTCACCAGCTGCATGCCGTTGCTGACGCGGAGATCGGCGGCGTTGATGCCCAGGTCCTCGCAGTCCTTCATGAGCCAGCGCTGGTAGGTGACGCTGCCCGGATCGTCGCTGCCCAGGATGACGCCCAGCCCCGGCGAGAAGCCCAGCTTCTTCACGTTCGAGCGCACCAGCTCCAGGTAGTGGCGGGCGGTTTCCTGGCAGTCCAGTCTTCCCGAGAGCGTGGCGGGCATGGGGCACCTCGCCCTCCAGTCTATCGAATCCTCCGCGTTCACCGGCGCCCCGCCCCGTATCCTGATTCCATGCGCCCTTCCAAGCCCGCTTCCGCCGAGATCCAGGCCCGCCTCCGCGCCGCCCATCCCGATGCCCGTTGCGCCCTGGACCACCTGAACCC
>JAMPXL010000121.1 GCA_023701165.1 Geothrix sp.
CCCCCCCCCTCCACTCCACAGGACGCAGGTCGCGCCTACGGCCTGCTCCCGCTCGCCAGGCTCGCGGCTGTGGAGCCTCCCCGGCGGTCGCTTAGAATTCGATGTCGATGGACTCTTCGGCGAGGTCGTTCTCCTGGCCCAGGACTTCGCAGGCGGCGCCGTACATCTGGAGCACGGCAGTCTTGCGGTTGCTCAGGCTGGTGAGGAGATCCTTCACGCGCTGCACTTCGGAGGCGATGGTGTTGTTGATCTGGGACACCTCGGAGCGGCAGCGCTCGCGGGTGGCTTCGTAGAAGGCCTGCTGGTCCTGGCTCAGATCCATGGGAACTCCCGAGGGTATGGAGAAACTGTTCGGAAACACTGACTTTATCCAGATTCCGGCTTCAGGACCACCGCGCGATGGCCAGCAGGGTCACCAGGACCGCGGCCAGGCCGAGGATCACCGGCAGCATCCAGCGGGGCCGGGGAGGGGCGGCGGCGGGCTCCGGCATTTCCGGCTCCTCCGGAAGAGCTGGCAGGGTGGCCTGGGAGCCGGAGGTCTTCCCCGGAGCGGTGTCCCCCCGGCCCGCCAGGGTCCGGTGCGTCCCGCTGGCGAGGCTGGCGGGCAGCGGGAAGCGGCTCGCCATCAGGATCTCCAGGTTCTCCCGGGTCCCGTTGAGCAGGGCGTTCATGTACTCCGCCAGATCATGCTCCGCGATGGAGGTGCCCTGGCGCTGGAGGTAGTCGCGCAGGTCGCGCTCCATGAAGCGGGCGGAAGGGTAGCGGTGGTCCACGCCCTTCTGGAGGGCCCGGTTCACGATGGCCACCATCTCCTTGGACACGTTCGGATTCAGGGTCTGCAGATCCGAGACCCGGCCCAGCCGGACCTTCTCGAGCACGCCCAGCTCCGAATCCGCCTGGAAGCATCGCTCGCCCGTGAGCAGCTCGAACAGCACCAGACCGAGAGAGTACAGGTCCGAGCGGTTATCCAGGGGCTGCCCCGTGGCCTGCTCGGGGCTCATGTAGAGCAGCTTGCCCTTGAGGGCCCCGGCCACGGTATGACTGGCCTTGCTGGCGGCCTTGGCGATGCCGAAGTCCACCAGCTTGACGGCGCCTTCGGTGGAGAGGATCACGTTCTGGGGGCTGATGTCCCGGTGGACCAGCTTCAGCTCGCGGTCGTCGAAGCCGCGCTTGCGGTGCGCGTAGTCGAGGGCCGCGGCCACCTTCATCACCACGAAGGCCGCCGCCTGCTCCGGGAAGGGCAGGCCGTACTCCCGCACCTTGCGCAGCAGGGTGCGCAGATCCCGGCCGTTCACGTACTCCATGGCGATGTAGTACGAGCTGCCCGCCTTCCCCAGGTCGAAGATCTGCACGATGTTAGGGTGGGTCAGCTGGGCCGCCAGCTTGGCCTCGTCGATGAACATCGTGACGAAGTCCTCGTTGTCGCTGAAGTGCGGCAGGATGCGCTTGATGGCCACGATCTTCTGGAAGCCCTGCACGCCCCGCTGCTGGGCCTTGAAGAGCTCCGCCATGCCGCCGATGGCGATCTTCTCCAGCAGGAAGTAGTTCCCGTACTCCTCCAGGGCCTCCGGAGCGCCCGGCGGTGGGGGTTTCGGGTCCGGCATGGCCGGGGCCTCGGGCGGGTTCCCGGCCCAGGCGAAGGGATCGTTCACGCCGGAGATGCCGCTGAGGGTGAAGTCCGAGGGCCCGGCAGGCTCCAGCGCCGCGGTGGGCGTCCCGCCCCCCGAGGGGCCGGGAGCCGCCTTCCCCTCGAGGTCCGCGAGCAGGTCACCGAAGATGTCGTGGGTGGTGAGCTTGGCGGGCTCCGGCCGGTAGCGGCGCAGGGCCGCGGCGATCTCCCCGTCGGGCTGCGTCCGTTCCAGGTATTCCTGGACCCCGGCCTCGCCCCGGTCCCCGCCGTCCGGATCGTCCGTCAGCACCAGGACCGGAAGCTGGGGCCGCCGCTCACGGAGGCGCCCGGCCACATCCTGGCCCGCCCCGCCGGGAGCGGCCGAATCCAGCAGCAGCAGGTCCGGAAGCTCACCGCTCTGGAGGAAGGCCTCGGCCCCGTCAGCCCGGACCCAGCGGACCGCCCACCCGTCGCCTTCCATGGCAGAGACCAGCCCCGGAGTCCGCAGGGACTCACCATCCACAATGAGAAGCAGGGGGCGGGGCATGGGCATCCGGAAGAAGCAGTGACCCCCCAGCGTAGCGGGAGGAATTCCACCTCGCCATAACCCCTCTGCTGAGGTAGACTTTCCGTTCGGTCCGGCCCTGCCTGGCAGCCCGCTCCGAAATCCACGGGAAAGGAGGTGCATCCATATGCCTTTGGTCAAGGTCAAAGAAGACGAGACGTTCGAGTTCGCCCTTCGCCGCTTCAAGCGGAAGTGCGAGAAGTCCGGCATCCTCAGTGAGCTGAAGAAGCGCCAGCACTACGAGAAGCCCAGCACCAAGCGCAAGCGCAAGATGCTCGCCGCCCGTAAGAAGACCCTCAAGCGCCTCGCGCAAGAGCGCCGCATGATCGGTTGAGATGAAGCTCCGCTCCATCTCTTTAAAAGGCCCGCGGAAGCGGGCCTTTTGTTTTACTGAAGGCTGAAGATGCCGCCCATGAACCCTGAACTCCACGCCCTCGAATTCCCCGATGCGGTGCGCCTGATCCAGTCCGGCGCCCGCACGGCGTCTGCCCGGGCGGCCCTGGGCGCCATGCATCCCTGGGACGGCCTGGCGGGGAGGCGGCGGCTCCACCAGCTGGAGCTGCAGGATCTCTGGGCCCAGTCCCCGGACCTGCTGCCGGTGCTGCCCATGGACGAGTCCCTGGACGAGTTGCTGAACCCCGCGGGCTGGCTGCTCCCGGAGCACTGGCGGCAGCTGCGGGACGGCCTGAAGGCCATGGCCCGCCTGCTGCAGAGCCTCGCGGCCCTGCCCTGGCCCGAATCCCGCCCGGCGCCACCGGGCACGCACCTGGGCATCGACCGCCTCCAGGTGACCGCGGCCCTGCTGCCGGACCCGGGGCCCGTCGCCGACCGCCTGGCGAAGAGCTTCAACGCCGACGGCCAGCTGGACCCCTTGCGCATCCCCGCCCTGGCCAGCCTCCACCGCCACCGCCAGGACGCCTTCCAGGCCGTGCAGGCCAAGCTCCAGAAGCTGCTGCGGGCCGCGCCGGACGCCTTCAACGAGGCCATGGTCGTGGAGCGCAACGGCCGGCTCTGCCTACCCGTCCGCTCGGAGCGGAGAAGCCTGGTGCCCGGGCTGGTGCTGGACCGCAGCGGCAGCGGCGCCACGGTCTTCGTGGAGCCCATGGAGGCCGTGCCCCTCAACAACGCCTTCGTGGAGGCGGACCGGGACTATGCCCAGGCCGTGCAGGCCTTCCTCCGGGACCTGCTGGCGGACCTGCGGGCCCGGCGCGAGGACTTCACCCGCTGGCGGGACCTCCAGGCCCGGGCGGACCAGGGGCTTGCGCTTCTGCGCTGGGCCGCCCTGTGCGACGGGGGATTGCCGGACCTGGAAACCGACCCGAGGCAGGGCCGCCTCTGCCTTCTGGAGGCCCGCCACCCCATGCTGCTGCCCGCGGTGCGGGAAGCCATGGGCCTGGAGCCCCTGCCCCATCCAGTGGTGCCCCTCAACCTGGTGCTGGAAGCCGGTAAGCCTGGCCTCGTCATCTCGGGCTCCAACACCGGTGGCAAGACGGTCGTCCTCAAGACCGTGGGCCTGCTGTCCGCCCTGGCGGCCTGCGGCTGCGCCGTCCCGGCCCGGGATGGGTCCAGCTTTCCCGCCCTGCCCAGCCTCCACGCCGACATCGGCGATCACCAGACGATCACGGGAAGCCTGTCGACCTTCAGCAGCCATATTCTGCATTTGAAAGAGATCCTGGAAAACGTCCATGACGGCGGGCTGGTCCTGCTGGACGAGCTGGGCACGGGCACCGATCCCAAGGAAGGCGCCGCCCTGGGCATCGCCCTGCTGCAGACGCTTTCCCGCCGCCGTTGCTGGATCCTCTGCTCCACCCACCTGGGCGAGATCAGCCAGTGGGCCCTGCGCCACGCCCGGTTCCAGAACGCCTCGGTGCAGTTCGACGAGGACCGTCTGGCCCCCACCTACCGTCTGCTGGTGGGCCAGCCGGGCCAGAGCCGCGCCCTCACCATCGCGGCCAAGCTGGGCCTGCCGGCCCAGGTCCTGGACCACGCGGACAAGGTGCTGGGCCAGCGGGAGCAGGACTGGCGGGATTTCCTCCGGGAGCTGGAGGCCGAGCGCACCCGCCTGCTCGAAGAAGCGGAAACCCTGCGCCAGCAGCGGGCCGCCGCCGAAAAGGACCGGGACATACTGCGCCAACGCGAGGATCGCTTCCGTCTGGAACGCGAAGCGTTGCAGACGGCGTCGCAAACCCAAGTGGCCCGGGTGCTGGACTTCCTCGACCACGAGGGCAAGCGGCTGATCAAGGACCTGAAGGAGCGGCAGAAGGCCGCAGGCGTCAACGCCGACCGCCTGGGCACCGAGGCCCATGAGCGCGTCAAGCAGCTCACCCGCCTGGCCGAGGCGGAACTTCCGGCCCGCCGGGGCCCCTTCGAGCCCTCTGCCCCGCGGGAGGTCCGGGAGGGCGGCCATGCCCGCCATCGCGGCCTGGGCGTGGAAGGCCGTGTCGCCTCGCTCAAGGGGGACCGGGTCACCCTGGAGACGCCCCAGGGCCGCCGCCTGGAGTGCCGCCTCGGGGAGCTGGAGCCCATCGGAGCCCGGGAAGCGGCACCCAGGCCTTCCGGCAGGGTGCGAGTGCGGGCCGAGGTTCAGGACATCGAATCCGAGATCAACCTCATCGGCCGGGCCAGCGACGACGTGGACAGCGAGATCTACCGGTTCGTGGAGGAGGCCCTGGCCGGCGGCCGGCGCTTCATCCGCATCGTCCATGGCCACGGCACCGGAAAATTGAAAGCCGCTGTCCGGGAGGCCCTGCGAGGGCACCCCGGCATCGCCCGGGTGGAAGACGCCCCCCAGAGCCAGGGCGGGGCCGGGGCCACGGTCGTCACCCTGAGGTAAGCGCCTAAAATTCAACCCGCGGAGGGGGCCACCCGATCCAGAGGGCAGACCTCTCAGGGGCGGCCATGGCATTCTGGAACAACCTCAACGTGCGCAAGAAGCTGCTGTATTCCATCCTCGCCC
>JAMPXL010000122.1 GCA_023701165.1 Geothrix sp.
ACGTAGTTGGCGCCGACTTCACTCATGGGGACCTCGCCTACAACACGGTTTCGCGGATGATCTCTTCAATAGTGGTGACGCCGTCGAGGACCTTGCGGCATCCAGAGCGGCGGAGGGTGATCATGCCCTCCTTCTGGCCTTGTTCGCGCAGTTCGATGGCGGAGGCGCCGGTGAGGATCATGTCCTTGAGGGTCTCGGACATCTCCAGCACTTCGTACAGGCCCACCCGGCCCTTGTAGCCCCGCTTGTTGCAGACCTCGCAGCCCACGGGCTTGTAGAAGGTGATGCCCTTCTTGATCTCCTCGGGCGTGAAGCCCACCGTCATCAGCGCATCCTCGGGCTGGTGGTGCGTGTCCACGGCCTTGCAGCTGGCGCAGAGCCGGCGCACCAGGCGCTGGGCGCAGATGATGTTCACGGAGGTGGCCACCAGGAAGGGTTCCACGCCCATGTTCATGAGCCGGTTGATGGTGCTGGGGGCGTCATTGGTGTGGAGCGTCGACAGCACCAGGTGGCCCGTGAGGCTCGCCTTGATGGCGATCTCGGCGGTCTCGAAGTCGCGGATCTCGCCCACCAGGATGATGTTGGGGTCCTGCCGGAGGAAGGACCGCAGCGCCGCCGCGAAGTTCAGGCCGATCTGTTCCTTCATCTGCACCTGGTTGATGCCGGGGAAGTTGAATTCCACGGGATCCTCGGCGGTGAGAATGTTGGTGTCCACGGTGTTGAGCTTGGCGATGGAGGAGTACAGGGTGTTGGTCTTGCCGGATCCCGTGGGACCCGTCACGAGCACCATGCCGTAGGGCTTGGAGATCTGCCGGTCCCAGCGGTCGAGGCTTTCCTGCTCGAAGCCCAGCTTGGTGAGATCGAGCATGAGCTTGTCGCTGTCCAGCAGCCGCAGCACGATCTTTTCGCCGAAGAGCGTGGGCAGGATGCTCACGCGGTAGTCGATGACCTTCTGCCGGCCGCCCATGTTCACGCGGAGCTTGATGCGGCCATCCTGGGGCAGGCGCTTTTCGGCGATGTTGAGCTTCGCCAGGATCTTCACGCGGGAGGTCAGCGGATCCTTCAGCTTGAGGTTCGGACGCATGACCTCCATGAGGATGCCGTCGATGCGGAACCGGATGCGGTAGTTCTTTTCGTAGGGCTCGATGTGGATGTCCGAGGCGCCGCGCTTGATGGCATCGATGAGCACCATGTTCACGAGCTTCACCACGGGGGCGTCTTCGCTGCCCCGCTTCAGGGCGCCGACGTTGATGCTCTCCTCGTCGTCGTCCGTGGTGTCGAACTCCGCGTCGGCATCCAGCTCCTGTTCCAGCTCCGACAGGTCGAACTGCTCGTCCTGTTCGTTGAATGGATGGAGGGTCGCGCTGGTGGAGGTGGGGCCCGCGGCCGCCCCGCCGCCTGCGTTCCCCCCGGAGGTGGTCCGGGAGCCCATGCCATCCGCCAGGCGCACGGCGCTGGCGCCGCCGTAGTACTTCTCGACGGCCCGCGCCAGGCCCATCTCGCTGGAAACCACGGGATCCACGTTGTAGCCCGTGTGGAACCGCACGTCGTCCATGGCGAAGATGTCCGTGGGGTCGGACATGGCCAGGGTCAGGACATTCCCCGTGCGCTGCAGGGGCAGCACCTTGTGGCGCTGGGCCAAATCCTTCGGAATCAAGGCGATGACACTCGCATCGATGGGGGGCCATTGTTCCAGGTCCGCGGCAGGCACGCCGTACTGCATGCCCAGGAAGCTCACGATGTCCTGATCCGAACAGAAGCCTTGGCGCACCACGATGCTTCCGAGCTTGCCGCCTTCGCGCCGCTGGATTTTCACGACTTCTTCCAGCTGGGCATCCGTGATGAGCTGGGCCTTGACGAGCATTTCCCCGAGCTTGCTGACCACTGGCTGCCTCCGGATGGGGTGTGGCGATGGTATCACCACCCAGGCCCGTCGCGGCACGCAACCCATTGTATGCTTTTGCCATGCTCCTCCCAGGAACCCCGCCCCAGCGCCTGCTGCAGGCCCGGCAGTTGATCCGGGAGAAGGGGCTTTCCAGGACGGACCTGGCCCTGCTGGACGACATCCTCCGGGAGGGGGCCGGGGACCTGGACCCCCTGCGGGAGGCCCCGCCGCGGGAGACACCCCCTGGCGGGGAATCCCCGGCCCAGGCCGATTTGAGGCGCAGCCTCGGTCTTTTCCTGGCCTTCCTGCACCAGTTCTCGCCCCGCCGCCTGGGCGAAGCCCGGGCCTCCATGGGGCAGGTCATGCAGCACAGCCTGGCCCGGCTGGGCCATCTGGCGGAAGCCGCCCACCGGGAGATGATGGTGGAGCAGGCACAGCCGGCCTGGGTGGGGCTCCTGCTGGACCTCCTGGCTTCCCTGAGGGTCATGGCCCCGCCCCTGGGCGAAGGCGACGGGGCCCTCCGGACGCTGTGGGCCGCCTTCCTGCAGGATCACCGTGAGGCCTTCCGCCAGATCCTGACGGCCCTCCAGGCCTGTGAAAACGGCCCCGAGGCCGTGGCCCGCCTGAATGCCCAGATGAAGACCGTGAACCGGGCCATCCAGGGCAAGGGGCGGCTGGAGGAATCCCTCGCGCGGCTCGCGGAACAGCTGGAGGCCTGCATCCCCCCGGACATCCACGCCCGGGTCGAGCCCCTCATCCTCCTCCAGCACGTCGTCTCCAACCTGCGCCTGAGCCTGATGCGCCCCCTGGACCGCGGCATCCACTGGCCTGCGGTGGAACAGGTCCGCGGCAGCCTCCGCTGGCTCTGGGACCACCTGGGCTGGGTCCTGCCCCGCATGGACGCCGGGCTTTTCCAGGACCGCGTGCCCGCCGAACTGCGCCGGCTGCTCCAGGATCTCCGGCGCGAGAACCCGGCGGCCTTCTCCGTGGTGGCCCGGGCCCTCGCCAGCCACATCTCGCTGCTGGGGCTGCTGGAATCCCTGGAGCCCGCCTCCGGGGCGAGCACCCGGGAACGCTACGCCGCCGTGCCCACCTTCCTCGTGATCGAATCCGAGCTGGGCCGCATGTCGGACCGGACCTACGATCCCGCCCGGGCCACGCTGCTGGACCCGGGCCAGCCCGAGGTGCCGCGGCTCCGGGCCTACCTCCGCCAGGCCGTCCTCAGCCTCCGCCAGGACCAGGGAACCCTGAGGAGCCTGCTCCAGCAGGCCCTCGCGGGCCAGGATTCGGATCAGCTGGCCCATACCCTGGACAACCTCCGGGGCCTGCTCGTGAACCACCAGAAACAGCTCATGGGCGAGCTGGTGGGCATCTTCTCGCCGGATGTGCAGCAGCGCCTCTTCCCGGAATCCCCGAGCATGATGGAGGAGGGTGAACGCCTGCGGCTCCGGATCCAGCGGCTCTGGGAACAGGTCCCCCCCCTTCAGGGCCAGCTCCTGTTGTGCATGGAACTCCAGGACTGGCCCCGGCTCGCCCTGGGCCTCGCCCAGGCCTACCGCCACATGCTGGCCTTCCGGCGCAGCCCGGAATTCCCCCTCATGCGCCGGCCGGACCGGGAGGAGGCCGAGCACCTCATCCAGGACCTGGGCCGCCTGCTGGAATCCCCCGGCGAGGTGCCCCAGGCCCTTCGCGACGGCATGGAGGTGCTGGGCGAACTCCTCCGGTTCCTGGAGCTGTTCCTCCTCCGCATCAACGCCCGGGTCCCCCTGATCCGCCAGGATCTCGAAGTGGCCCAGGAGGGCCTGCAGCTCATCGCCAGCCTGCAGGAGGGCCCCACGGGCACGGAGCGGACCCGCCTCTCCCACAAGCTCATCCAGACCGCCAAGCGCCTGGGCGTCCGCGATGCCCAGGCCGTGACCCTGCTCAAACGCTGGATCCGCGCCGAACGCAGCCAGCGGGAGGGCTCCCTTCCCGCCCTGGAGCAGCTCGCCGCCCACCTGCGCCATCTGGCCGTGAGGCTGGAGGCCGCGCTAGGCTGATCCGGCCGGCGCCGCGGCTTTCGTCGTGCCTGCCGAACAACGGAAAGCCTCCTGTCTGGAAGCCCCATGCACCGCATCCACTGGCTGGAACCACATCCCTCCGGGGCCGGGGAGGCGCTTCGCGCAGCCCTGGTGGGGTGGGGCCACGAGGTGGCGCCGGGCCCGGGGCCCGGCTCGCTGGTGCTGGTGGCTGAGCGGCCGGACCCGCGGCTGATCCCGGCGGAGGGCTCGGAAATCCTGTGGTGGGTCCAAGAGGCGGAAGCAGAGGAGGTCAGCGCCGTCCTGGGGCTGCGGCCCGGCTGGGTGCTGCTCCAGGACCGCCCCCTCGAAGCCGTCCGGGAGGCCCTCCAGCACCTCCGGCAGCGGGACCTCGGCAGCGAGGGCTGGCTGCGCCAGATGCTCCACCTCGCCTCGCTGGATGATCTGCTGAAACTGATCCTGAGCCGGGCCATCCACCAGTCGCGGGCGCGGGGCGGCGCCATCTGGCTCAAGCGGGAGAACCTGTTCTACCAGCGGGCCGGCGATGGATCCTTTCCGGAGGCCCCCCTGCCCCACCAGGAGGCCGCAGAGCTGGTGCGCCGGGGGGAAGCCTTCCTCCTGGCCGCCTCGGAGCAGCTGGGCATCCTGCGGCTGCTGGATCCCCAGGAGCCTCCCGAGCGCTTCCTCCGCGGCTTCGACGATGTGGAGCCCCTGCTGCTCAACGCCTGGCGCCTGGAAGAAAGCCGCGCCCTGTCGTTCAAGGACGACCTCACCGTGGCCCAGAACCGCCGGTGCCTGGAAGCGGAGCTGCCCCAGGCTGTGCGCGCCGCCGCCGCCAAGGGCGAGTCCATGGCCCTGCTCTTCCTGGATGTGGACGACCTCCGGCAGGTCAATACCCTGCATGGCCACCCGGTGGGAAGCATCCTCCTGGAAGCCGTGGCCCGCACGGCCCAGCGGCTCTGCCGCGCCCACGACCGCCTCTACCGGTACGGGGGCGATGAGTTCTGCATCCTCATGCCCGGCACCTCGGCCCAGGGCGCCCAGAAACTGGGGGACCGCCTGGTCCAGGTCCTGAAGGAACAGCCCCTGGCCATCGGCTCCCAGCGGCTGGCCATTTCTCTCAGCGCCGGCGTCGCGGCCTTCCCCGAACACGCGGATGGCGCCGGCCACCTCATCGAGCAGGCCGATCACGCCCTCCTGCGCGCCAAGCGGGATGGCA
>JAMPXL010000123.1 GCA_023701165.1 Geothrix sp.
AGCTGCTGCTGATCGACGAGCCCAGCAAAGGCCTGGCGCCCGCCATCATCCAGAACATGATCGCGGCCTTCCGCGAGCTCAAGCAGACCGACACCACCATCCTGCTCGTGGAGCAGAATTTCAACTTCGCCCGTCAGCTCGGGGACAAGGTGGCCGTCATGGACGGAGGCCGCATCGTCCATGCGGGCGCCATGGCCGACCTCGCCGGGGACGAAGGGCTGCAGCAGCGCCTGCTGGGCCTCTCCCTCACGGCCCATCAGTGATGAGGAACTGCCGATGAACCCTGCCACGCCTTCAATCCCGGCCCTGGACGCGCTGCCGACGGTGCGCCCGGACCGGATCCCGCTGCTGCTGCTGCCCGTGCTGGCCCTCGTGGCCATCCCGCTCACCGGATCCTTCTCCACCTGGGTCACGCTCACCTTCGCCGGCCTGGCCATGGGCATGATCATCTTCATCATCGCCTCGGGCCTGACCCTGGTCTTCGGCCTCATGGACGTGCTCAACTTCGGCCACGGCGTGTTCATCACCCTCGGGGCCTTCCTCGCCACCACGGTCCTGGGCCGGATGACCGGCTGGACCGAGAGCGAATCCCTGGCCCGCAACCTCCTGGCCGTGCTGCCGGCCATGGCCGCGGCCATGGTGGTGGCCGGGGGCGTGGGCCTCGCCTTCGAACGGCTGATCATCCGTCCCGTCTACGGCCAGCCTCTGAAGCAGATCATGATCACCATGGGCGGGATGATCGTCGGCGTCGAGCTGATCAAGGTCATCTGGGGGGCCCAGGCCATCCCCCTGCCCCTCCCGGCGGCCTTCCGCGGCTCCCTGCTGTTCGGCGATGCGGCCGTGGAGAAGTACCGGCTGATCTCCGTGGTCGTCGGTCTCTGCGTGTTCGCCGTGATGTTCTGGGTGCTGAGCCGCACCAAGGTCGGCCTCCTGATCCGGGCCGGCGTCCAGGACCGCGAAATGGTCGAGAGCCTGGGCTACCGCATCGGCCGGCTGTTCATCGGCGTCTTCGTGGCGGGGTCCGCCCTGGCGGGCCTGGGCGGCGTCATGTGGGGCCTCTACCAGCAGACCGTCACGCCCGAGATGGGCGGCCAGATCAACGTGCTGCTCTTCATCGTCATCATCATCGGCGGCATGGGCTCCGTGGGCGGCTGCTTCATCGGCTCCCTGCTGGTGGGCCTGATGGCGAACTACGTGGGCTTCCTGGCCCCCAAGGTGGCCCTCTTCTCCAACATCCTCCTGATGGTGATCGTCCTGATGTGGCGGCCCGAGGGACTCTATCCCATGGGGAAGCGATGATCTCCAGCCGCCTGCTTTCCGGCGACCTGCCTCGCAGCCGCGTCCTCGCGGTGCTCCTGCTGGCCATCCTGGCCGGGCTCCTGCTCACCCCCTTCGCCTTCCCCGGGGCCAAGGCCCTGAACGTCGCCGCCAAGATCTGCGTCTTCATCGTGCTGGTGTCGAGCTTCGACCTGCTGCTGGGCTACACCGGCATCGTCTCCTTCGCCCACACCATGTTCTTCGGCATCGGCGCCTATGGTGTCGCCATCGCCCTGAACCGCATGGGGCCCACCTGGACGGGCGTGGCGGTGGGCGTGGCCGCGGCCCTGCTGCTGTCGCTGGTGCTGTCCCTGCTGATCGGCCTGTTCAGCCTGCGGGTGAAGGCCATGTTCTACGCCATGATCACCCTGGCCGTGGCCACGGCGTTTCAGACCTTCGCCTCGCAGCTGTCGGAGTTCACCGGCGGCGAGGATGGCCTGACCTTCAAGGTGCCAGAGCTGCTGTCGCCGGGTTTCTCCCTCTCGGAGCAGCCCTTCCTGGGCGTGTCCCTGGACGGCCGCCTGATCGCCTTCTACCTGCTGGTGGCCGTCACCCTGGTGCTCTTCCTTCTCATGCTCCGCATCGTCAACTCGCCCTTCGGCCGTGTGCTTCAGGCGATCCGCGAGAACGCCTTCCGGGCGGAGGCCCTGGGCTACCGGACCGTGGTGTACCGCACCTATTCCAACGTCCTATCGGCGGGCTTCGCCACCCTGGCGGGCGCCCTGCTGGCCCTCTGGCTGCGCTACAACGGTCCCGACACCTCGCTCTCCTTCGAGATCATGATCGATATCCTGCTCATGGTGGTGATCGGGGGCATGGGCACCCTCTACGGCTCGGTGATCGGGGCCACGCTGTTCATCCTCGTGCAGAACTACCTGCAGGACCTGATGAAGCTGGCCAGCGAGGGCATGAGCAAGGTGCCCCTGGTGCGCGACCTGCTGCATCCCGACCGCTGGCTGCTCTGGCTGGGCATCCTCTTCGTCCTGAGCGTCTACCGCTTCCCCACGGGCATCGTCGGGAAGCTCCGGGTCAAGGCCCGCGCCAAGGCCTGACCCTCCATCCAGGATCTCCGGGAGGTGATCCACCATGCCCCACCTGCGCGCCAACGGCGTTGACCTCTACTATGAATTCCACGGCCCCGAAACCGGCGAGCTGCTCGTCCTGAACAACGGCATCTTCATGAGTACCGGGGCCTGGTCCTACCAGCTGGCCGACCTCACCCGGCACTACCGCGTCCTGGCCTACGACATGAGGGGCCAGGGCCGGAGCGGCCATCCCGAGGGCGAGTATTCGCTGGACCTGCACGCCGAGGACCTGGCGGCGCTCATGGATGCCTTGAGGCTCGGTCCGGCCCACATGGTCGGAACGTCCTACGGCGGCGAGCTGAACCTGCTCATGGGCCTCCGCCACCCGGAGCGCTGCCGCAGCCTGGTGATCATCGCCTCGGTCTCCCACAGCGATGCGCTCTGCGCGGCCATGGTGGAGCGCTGGCGCCTGGCGGCCCGGCTCGGCGACGGGCAGGCCTTCTTCCGGCTCATCTGCGCCGATGTCTACTCCGAGGCCTTCCTCACGGAGCGTCCCGACCTGGTCCCCCTGGCCGAGGCGCGGTACGCCGCCCTCGACCTGCCCGCCGCCGTGCGCCTCATCGAGAGCTTCCAGAGGTTCAACGTCACGCCGGAGCTGCACCGCATCCAGGTGCCCACCTGCATCGTCTCGGCGGAGCTCGACCTCCTCAAGCCCCGGAAGTACGGGGAGCTCATGCACCGGGCCATCCCCGGAGCCGAGTTCCACCTGATCGCAGGCGCCGGCCACGTGGCGATCGTGGAACGGGCGGCGGAGGTCAACACCCTCATTCTCGGATTCCTGGCCAAGCACGCCGCGTGAGCGCGCCGGGAAGCCCCAGGTTCCTTTCAGGAGTTCCCATGACTGTCCAGGACATCTACCGCAGCAAGCGGGTCACCATCGACGAGGCCGTCTCCCACATCCAGAGCGATAACGATGTGATCGTGGCCCAGTGCGCCTCTGAGCCGCAGGGTTGCATGTCGCGTTTCCACATCGTCGGGGACCGCGTGCAGAACGTCCGCGTGTTCTCGGTACTGACGCTCAGGGAATACGACTTCTACATGAAGAAGGAGATGCAGGGGCACTTCGAGCTGGCCTCCTGGTTCCACGCGCCGGGCTCCCGCGCCGCCCTCAAGGCAGGCACCGGCACCGTGACCTACGTGCCCAACATGCTCCACCGCGCGGCCACGGACCGCATCCATGCGCGCCGGCCCGACATCTTCTTCGGCACCTGCACGCCGCCGGACAAGCACGGCTTCGTCTCCCTCTCGCTGGGCATCACCTACGAGAAGGACATCATGGACCACGCCCGCCTCGTCGTCCTCGAAGTGAACCCGCGCCTGCCGCGGACCTTCGGCGACACCCAGGTCCACGTGTCCGAGGTGGACTTCTTCGTCGAGCACGACCAGGAGGTGCCCTCCCTGCCTGCTCCCCTGCCCAATGCCACCGACCTCCAGATCGGCGCCTACATCGCGGACCTGGTCGAGGACGGCTCCACTCTTCAGCTGGGCATTGGCGGCATTCCCAACGCCGCCGCCCTGGCCCTCAAAGACAAGAAGGATCTGGGCGTCCACACCGAGATGCTCGTGGATTCGATGATGGAGCTCTATCAAATGGGCGTCATCACGAACGCCCGGAAGGCCCTGAAGCCAGGGAAATTCCTCACGACCTTCGCCATGGGCTCGCGGAAGTTCTATGACTGGCTGGATGACAACGTGGCCGTGGAGTTCCAGCGCGGCAGCTGGGTCAACAACCCCGCCATCGTGGCGCAGAACTCCCGGATGGTCTCGGTCAACACCTGCATCTCCGTGGACTTCACGGGGCAGGTGGCCAGCGAGTCCATCGGCACCAGCCAGTACTCAGGCACCGGCGGCCAGTCGGACACGGCGCAAGGGGCTGTGGCCGGCTTCGACGGCCTGGGCAAGAGCATCATCGCCTGCTACAGCACCGCCAAGAACGGCACCGTCTCCACCATCACCCCGACGCTGCCCCTGGGTTCGGCCGTGACCCTGCACCGCTCCCATGTGGACCACGTCGTCACCGAGCATGGCGTGGCCCGCCTGCGGGGCAGGACTGTCCGGGAGCGCACCCGGGAACTCATCAGCATCGCCCACCCGGACTTCCGCGCCGAGCTCACCGAGCAGGCCAGGAACCTCGGCTACCTGTGATCAGGCTGGGCGTCCCAACGCAACCTTCAATGGAGTGTGTGCCATGCATGTAGGCATCATCGGACACGGAAACTGGATCCCCTCGGGCCGGGTGACGGCCGCGGATCTGGCCGCGGCCACAGGGATTCCCGAGGACGTCATCGCCCTGAAGTTCGGCGTGAGGGGCAAGCCCATCGCCGGGCCCGGCGAGACCACGGCCTTCATGGGGCTGGCCGCCGCCAACAGGGCCCTGGCCAGCGCCGGGACCGAAGGGGGCGCCGTGGACCTGGTGATCTGGTGCGGCGCCCAGCACAAGGACTACCCCTGCTGGCTCGCTGGCCTGTATGTGGCCAACCAGATCGGCGCGAAAAAGGCCTGGAGCTTCGACATGGAGGCCATGTGCGGCTCCATGATGGCCGCCCTCGACGTGGCCAAGGCCCTCATGACCACGCATCCCGAGCTGGAAACCGTCCTCCTCGTCTCCGGCTACCGCAACAATGACCTCATCGACCCGGCGGTTCCAGAGACCCGGTTCATGCTCGACATCGGCTCCGGTGGCTCCGCCCTG
>JAMPXL010000124.1 GCA_023701165.1 Geothrix sp.
CGCCATGGCGCCTCCCGGCCTCCCTCTCCTGCGGGGCGAGGGAGCCAGCCTCCGGTGGCGTTTCCCCCGGCTCCGTCCGGTTCCGGTGGAGGTGTCATGGCAGCCCTCGGACACCGCGGCGGAAGAGCCCCGGCTCTCCGCGCGAAGGCTCGAGCACCTGCTCCACCTCGGCCCCGGGCAGGCGGTCGCCCAGCGGGCGAGCCTTCGTCTGGCCCCGGGCATCCTCCCCGCGCCGGAGCTGGCCCGGGCCCTAGAGCGGGCCCTGCGGAGCTTCCGCTACACGCTGGACAATCCCTCTGGCCGCGCGGCCCATCCCCTGGAGGACTTTCTGGAGCGCACCCAGGCCGGCCACTGCGAGTATTTCGCGTCGGCCATGGCCCAGATGCTGCGAGTCCGGGGCGTCCCTGCCCGCGTGGTGATCGGCTACCGGCTCGGCCCCTGGATTCCCGAGGGGGGCTATTTCCGCGTGAGCCAGGACCAGGCCCACAGCTGGGTGGAGTACTGGCACGAGGGCCAGTGGCGGTGGGCAGATCCCACGCCAGCCGCGGCGGCCGGACCGGGCGGAGGCCTGGCGTCCCTGGATGTCCTGACGCGCTGGCTGGACGCCCTGCGCTACCAGTGGGACCGCCAGGTGGTGCGCTTCTCCAGCCAGGATCAGCTGGCCGGGCTCTCATGGATCCAGGCCCGGTTCCAGGATTGGGAGTGGCGCTGGAAGGCCCCTCCCCCGGGCCTGTCCTGGGGCTTAAGCCTGCTGGCCGCCGCCTGGGTGGCCTGGCGCACTCGCCCCCTCTGGCGTCCCGAGCCCGAGGGCCCCGGCCGCATCCCCGCGCTGCGGCCCTTGCTGGCCCGGACCCGGCGCATGGCCGCCCCCGCGGCCGGCGAGACCGCCCGCGCCTGGCTGCTGCGCCTGGCGGTCCTCCGGCCCGAGCGGGCGCCCTTCCTGGTGGAGCTGGCGGACCTGGTGGATGCCGAAGCCTATGGCAACCGGAACGGAACAGCCTCCGCCCTGGCAAGGGCGGAGGCTGCGGCCTGGCGGAACTGGAAGCCTTCTACTTCGCGAACTTCTCGAAGGCCTTCATGAGCTCGATGGGCAGCGGGAAGACGATGGTGCTGTTCTTCTCCGTGGCGATCTCGGCGAGGGTCTGCAGGTAGCGCATCTGGATGGCCGTGGGGTTCGCGCTGATGGTGTTGGCGGCCTCCAGCAGCTGGTGGCTGGCCATCAGCTCGCCTTCGGCGGCGATGATCTTCGCCCGCTTCTCACGCTCGGCCTCGGCCTGCTTGCCCATGGCGCGCTGGATCTGCTCAGGCAGGTCCACGCTCTTCAGCTCCACGCTGGTGACTTCGATGCCCCAGGGTTCGGTGGAGCGGTCGATGATCTCGCGCAGGCGCTGGCTCAGCTTCTCCCGGTCCGCCAGCAGCTCGTCCAGCGTGACCTCGCCGAGGATGCTGCGCAGCGTGGTCTGGGCCATCTGGCTGGTGGCGTAGTAGTAGTTCTCCACGCCGACGATGGCGGCCGTGGGATCGAGCACCTTGAAGTAGACGACGGCGCTCACCTTCAGGCTCACGTTGTCGCGGGTGATGATGTCCTGGCTGGGCACGTCCATCACCACCGTCCGCAGGCTCACGGTGACGGAGGTCTGGAAGGGCCGCCACACGAAGCAGAGGCCGGGGCCCGTGGGCTTGTCCTGCACTTTGCCCAGGGTGAAGATCACCAGCCGCTCATACTCGTTCACCACCTTGAGGCAGGAGAGCAGGTAGACCACCAGGAAGATCGCGACGGGGCCGAAGCAGCCGAAGGATGTGGCGAACAGGTCAGGCATTGAGGACCTCCGGGGGATGATGGCCCCAGTCTACGCCGGTCCTACGCCTTCACGAATGGATTGGTGGCCGCTTCTTCACCGAGGGTGGTGGCGGGGCCGTGTCCCGGGATCACGAGCGTGGCGCCGTCCAGCACATAGAGTTCCCGGCGGATGCTCTGCTCCAGGGCCTCCCAGCTGCCGCCCCAAAGATCGGTGCGCCCCACGCCGCCCCGGAAGAGCGTGTCCCCCGCCAGCAGCACCTGGCCCTGGGCGAAGGCACCGTGGAAACAGCAGGAACCCGGCGTATGGCCCGGCGTGTGGAGGGTGGCGAGGTCCAGGTGGCGGTCTCCGGCGTTCAGGGCCGCCATCTCGGGCTGGGGGATGGCGGGCATCCCGAACCGGCCCGTCTGCTGGGGCAGCGCCTCGATGAGGAAGGTGTCGTCTCCATGCAGGTGGGCGGGGCACTGCCAGAGGTCCTGCAGTTCGCGGGTGGCGCCCACGTGGTCGAAGTGGGCGTGGGTATGCAGCAGGGCCGTCACCTTGAAGCCCAGGGCCTCCACCCGCTTGCGGATCTTCGCCCCCTCGCCCCCGGGATCCACCACCACCCCCTGGCCCGTGGCGGGATCCCACAGCAGGGAACAGTTGCAGCCCAGCGGGCCCACGGGGAAGGTCTCGAGGTTCAGCATCCCCCATTGTCCCAAATCCCGGCCGCGCCGATAGCTACACTTGACCGGTGGCCGCCGTCCGAACCAACCTCGACAAGTCCCCCGCCCTGAAGCGCAAGCTGGCGGACCTGCCCACGCGCCCGGGCTGCTACCTCTACCGCGACGAAGGCGGCAACCTGCTCTACGTGGGCAAGGCCAAGGTGCTGCGTAACCGCGTGAAGTCCTACTTCCAGCAGAAGCGCCTGGATGCCAAGACGCGGCGCCTGGTGGCCCGCATCTGGGACGTGGAGCTCATCGTCTGTGAAACCGAACTTGAGGCCCTCATCCTCGAGAACAACCTGATCAAGGAGCATCTGCCGCCCTTCAACATCCTGCTGCGGGACGACAAGAGCTACCCCTACGTGAAGCTCACCTGGAAGGAGGCCTTCCCCAAAGCCTATGTGACGCGCAAGGTGCGCAAGGACGGCAGCCTGTACTTCGGGCCCTTCTTCCCTGCGAGCACGGCCTACCGCACCGTGGAGCTGGTCTACCGGTTCTTCCAGATCCGCGACTGCGACATCGAGATCGACGGCAAGCGGGGCCGGGCCTGCATGAAGTATCAGCTGCACCGCTGCACGGCCCCCTGCATCGCTGCCGTGGACCAGGAGGCCTACCGGGAGCAGGCGAAGGAGGCCCGCCTCTTCCTGGAGGGCAAGCGGGACGAATTGAAGGCCCGGCTGGAGGCCGCCATGTGGAAGGCCGCCGAGGCCGCCGCCTTCGAGCAGGCCGCCCAGCACCGGGACGCCCTCCAGCAGGTGGACGCCTGGTTCACGCGCCAGAAGGCCGCCAGCGCGGACCTCGACGATACCGATGTCTACGGCAGCGCGGTGCTGGACGGCCAGGCCTGCGTGCACCGGCTGCTGCTGCGGGAGGGCCGCATGGTGGGCCGCCAGGAGTACCTGCTCGACGAGGTGGAGGCCTTCGATGGCGCCGTGCTGGCCCAGGTGCTCCAGCGCGTGTACAGCGCCGATCCGGCCCCCGCGAAGATCCTTGCGGAAGTCGAGCCCGAGGATGGCGACCTGCTCCGTGACTGGCTGTCCGATCTCCGGGGCACCAAGGTCCGCATCCTCACCCCGCAGAAGGGGGAGAAGGTCGATCTGCTGGCCATGGCCCAGGAGAACGCGCGGCTGGCCCTGGAGCGCAAGTTCGAACCGGCGCGTCTGAACGAGGCCGTGCTGGAAGGGCTCCAGGCCTTCCTGGGCCTCAGCCACCTGCCCCGGCGGCTGGAGTGCTTCGACATCAGCCACGGCCAGGGCCGCGAGGTGGTGGCCAGCTGCGTGGTCTTCAGCGACGGCGTGCCCGACAAGGCCCGCTACCGGCGCTTCAAGATGACCAACGAACAGAACGATGACTTCGCCAACATGCACGAAGCGGTGACGCGCCGCTACAAGCGCATGAAAGACGAAGGGCAGGCGTTCCCGGATCTGGTGCTCATCGATGGCGGGCTCGGCCAGCTGCATGCGGCCGAGCAGGCGCTGAAGGAACTCGGGCTCGAACAGCTCGAACTCGCCAGCCTGGCCAAAAAGGAGGAGCTGGTGTTCCGGCCCGGGTCCAGCGAGGCCCACCGCATCCCGAAATCCTCGCCCGTGCTGCAGCTGCTCCAGCGCATCCGGGACGAGGCCCACCGCTTCGCCATCACCTACCACCGGGCCCTGCGGGCCAAGCGGACCCTCCAGACGGAACTGACTCAGATTCCCGGCATCGGCCCCGCCACCGCGAAGAAACTGCTCCAGGCTTTCGGCAGCGCGGCCCGGGTGAGGGAAGCGGAGGAGGCGGCTCTGGTCGAGGCCATCGGCCGGTCTGGCGCCGGGAAGGTCCTGGCCTGGCGGCGTTCCAGCTGAAGCTATTGAACAGCTGCGCCCAGTTTTTCCAGCTCGGACCGGGCCGCGTCACTGCCGTGCTCGGCCGCCTTCCGGTACCAGTAGAGGCCTTTTTCGCGATCCTGCGGAACATTCAGACCGTAGTAGTACATCACCCCCAGCATGCGCATGGCATGGGCGTCGCCGGCCTTGGCCTGCTCCAGGTAGGTCTGGGCGCCGGGGGCCACCGCCTCGGGCGCTGAGGCCGGCGCCACGGAGGGCCGGGCCGCAGGGCCCCGGGTGAACAGCAGGTAGGCCCCGCCCCCCAGCAGGATGGCTCCGCCGAAGGCCAGCGTCAGCTTCCACCGGCCCGGCCGGGAGGCCTTGGCGGGGAGAGGCGGCATCTGGGTCTGGCCGGCGGTGCCTGCCGGAAGGGAGAGCTTCTGGGTCCGGATGGGGGGCTCCCCCGTCACCGGAAGGACCAGGCGCTGGGTCTGGTCGGGGGCGTCTTCATGGCCTGGATGTGGTGCTTCGGGTTCACTCATGGGGCCCCCTCGGGGTCACGGCCGGAAACACCAAGGATAGCGCCAGGACAGTCATGGAGCCTCCGCGGCAGCCGGTTCCGCCGCCCTCATCCATTGGTCCAGCCGGGGCCTGAGCACCAGGAAGAGGAGGGGGGCGAGGATCACGAACCCGGCCACATGCCGGCCCGCGTGCTTTCCCACCAGGATC
>JAMPXL010000125.1 GCA_023701165.1 Geothrix sp.
CCACCGGGACGTGAAGCCCGCCAACCTCCGGGTGGAGGCCTCGCAGGAAGGGCTCCAGGCCCTCCTGTCCGATTTCGGCCTGGCGCGGGATGAAGAAGGCGGCCTCACCCGCTCAGGCCTGCTGATGGGCACCGTGGATTTCATGGCCCCCGAGCAGGTGGCGGGTCTCTCCCCCGTGGATTTCCGGGCCGACATCTATGGGCTCGGCGCCACCCTCTACGCGGTGCTGACGGGCCGCCCGCCCTTCCGGGACACGCCCGGCCCCACGGCAGAGGCCCGAAGCACGCGGGATCTCCATGCCGCCACACCGGAGGGGGACCTGCATCCCGGCGATCTGCTGCGGCGGGTGTTGGAGGAGGATCCCCGCTCCCTCGCCTCCGCCGTTCCGGGCCTGCCCGGGGACCTGGCCACGGTCGTGGCCAAGGCCATGGAGAAGGACCCTGTCCAGCGCTACGCCACGGCCGAGGCCTTCGCGGACGACCTGGAGCGGGTGCTCAGTGGCGAGGCGATCCTGGCGAAGCGCGCCGGTCTTCTGGAGGGGGCCCTCAAGTGGTCCCGGCGGAATCGCATGGCGGCGCGGGTGGCCGCGGGGGCCACGGCCGCCCTCCTGCTGGCGCTGGGCTACACCCTGGTGGCCTCCAGGCGCGCGGGTTTGAATGCCCTGGAAAACGCCCGTCTGGGCTCCGAGGCGGCCAGCATGGAGAACCTGCTGAGGCGGGAATACCTGCTGCCCGCCCATGACCTGCGGCCCGCGCTTCAGGCCCTCGGACAGAAAATGGTGGCCCTGGCCGCGGACAGGACCCGGGCCGAGGCGCCGCGGGCCTACGCCCTGGGCCGGGGCCACCAGCTCCTGGAGGAGTGGCCCGAGGCCCGCGTCCAGCTTGAGCGGGCCCGGTCCCTAGGATTCCGGACAGCAGAGGGCGAACTGGCCTATGGCCTGGTGCTGGCGGAACTCTACGAGCAGGGCCTCAGGCAGGCCCGCACCATCCCGGACAAGGCGATCCGGGAGGCCCGCATGGGGGCCCTCCGCAGGGACCTGCTGGAGCCCGCCGTGGCGGCCATCCAGGCCCAGGCGGCCTCGATGCCTGAGCGGACCCACACCCTCCTGGGCCAGGTGGCCCTTCTGGAGCGGCGGCTGGAGGAGGCGCTCCGGCACGCCAGGGATGCCCAGGCCTCCCCCGCGGAGCAGGCCGAGGGGCTCTTCCTGGAAGCCAAGGTGCACCTGGAGCGGCGGGAATCCCTGTATGTGAAGCACGCCCACCAGGAGGCCCTGGGCGCTCTCCGGGCCGCGGCCCAGGCCCTGGAGCGCGCGGGCGCCATCGCCCGGAGCGATCCCCGGGTGGCGGAATCCCTGGTGCACTGCAGCCTCCTGGAGGCCAGCCATCAGAGGTCGCTCGGAGCGCCCACCACCGAGGCCCTGGCCCGGGCCCGGGCCTGGTTCGAGGCGGCCAGGACCCTCCATGGAAACGAGGCCCGGCTGGCCCTCATGGAAGCGACGCTGCTGCAGCGCCTCAGCATGGCGAAGAAGGATGTGGGCCAGAGCGGGGTCCAGGAGGATGCCGCGGCGCTGGAGCTGGTGCGCCAGGCCGTATCCCGGTATCCCAAGCAGACAGACCTCCAGCGCTACCTGGTCAACGCCTACTACAGCTTCTGCTACGCCAAGGTCATGGCGGGGGAGGACCCCGGGAATGGGTTCGAAGCGGGCCACCTGGCGGTGGTGTCCGCGCAGGCCCTCGCCCCGCAGGATTGGCGGATCCCCTACACGGGGGCGCTGCTGGCCCAGCCCGAGAGCCTGCACCTGAATAACCGGGGCCTCGACGCCCGGGCGGCCGCCCGGCGCGGCATCCAGTACGCGGAGCAGGCCATCGCCCTGGGGGCCGCCGCGAACGCGAGGGGCATCCGCGCCGATTGCCTGGTGGAGCTGGCCAAGGCCCAGTACGGCGCCGGAGAGGATCCCTCGGGGACGATCCTCCGGATCATGGAGGACAACGCCCAGGGCGTGGCGCTGGCGCCCACGGACCAGATCATGCGCATCAACGCGGCCGCGGCGGCCATCCAGGCCGCCCAGCTGGTCTGGAACCTGAAGGGGGACATCAGGCCCTTCCTGGAGAAGGCCGCCCAGTGGAATGAGGGGAGCCAGCCCAAGTACATTGAGGCGCAGCGGAACCGGCTGGACCTCCGCCTGCTCCAGCTGCAGGCGGGACCGGGGGAAGAGCGGCTCAAGGCCTGCGATGCCCTCATCCAGGACTGCCTCGCCGTGGAGAAGCGGTTTCGCGCTGGCCTCCCCTTCCAGGCCGGCTCGGCCTGGCGGCTGAAGGCCCGGGCCCAGATCCAGGCAGGCGCTGATCCTTCCCGGGCCTTTGCGGAGGCCCGCAAGCACTTCCTCGGGCTGGAGAGGGAGAGCCCATCGAATGTGCAGGCCTGCGCGGAGTCGGCCTTCACCGGCCTGGAGGAAGCCCGGTGGCGCCTCTCCCGGGGACAGGGCGCCTCGGCCGCGCTCGATGCGGCCAGGGGGGCCCTGGAGCGGTTCCGCAAGGTGCAGGCCGACCAGGCGCTTCTCTTCGCCCTGGAGGCCGCCATCCTTCGCCTGGAGGCTGGACAGGCGCTGACTGGGCGCCGGAGCCAGCTCCTCCGGAAGGCCGACGACCTCTGGGCCCAGGCCCTGGGCCGCAATGGCCATCTCGGGATCCATCCGGGTTTTGCCTGGCTTCACTAGCACGGGCCGGGGCGGGAGAGGCAGGCGGTGGCCTTGTCGCCGCAGGTCTGGACGAGCCTGGTGCGGGCTTCGGCCTCGGCCTGCCGGGCGCTGGCGGCACGGCCCTCCGCCTGTTCCAGGGCGGTTCCGGCCGCAGCCAGCTCCCCGAGGATGAACTCCGCGGCGATAAGGGCCGCCGCCGCGGCCACGGCGAGAACGGCGGCGACCACGTAGCCGATCACCGGAATGAGCGTCGCCGCGGCGGCCGAAGCCGCCAGGACGATGGCGACGCCCGTGGCCACCGCCAGCTCGGCCCGCAGGTTGCCCACGGTCCGTTGGGCGGCCGCTGCGGTGGCCTCCGCCAGGCAGCGTTCCAGCCGGCGCTGGTCCCACTCGGCGCAGAGCACGCTGCAGTCGTTCGAGTCTGAGGGGGTGCCCACGGGGGTGCCCTGGGGAGTCCGGTTGGACTGGGTGATGAAACCGCCGACGAAGGGCAGGACCAGCGCGGCAAGCACGACGAGCACGATGACCACGGCCATGGGGACTCCTCCTGTGAAAGTGGGTGGTGGGGACATCCGGGCAGCCCTCCGGTGGAACCGGTGGCGCGGGCAAGGTTCAGCCCCCCCGCCGGCACGCCACAGGTACGCCCCTCAGAAAAGGGTTGGGCCACCGTGCCGGGGAGGTGTGGCCCAGGCGGTTTCGGGAAAGCGGGCCTGGGTGGCGCGGACCGTCTGGATGAGCTTGGGGACAAGCGGCGCCTGCCGTCCTCCGCGGAGTCTCCATGCTCAAGGCCGTGTCCCTCGCCATCCTGCTGTTCTGCGTCCCCGTCTGGGCCCAGACCCCCACCACCCATCTGGGGGTGCCCGCCTCGGAACTGGTGGCCCTCGATCTCGCCGTGCGGTGCGACCTCAGCACCGGCGTGGAAACCCTGGATCAGGGCGTCTACCAGAACGGCACCTGGTCGTTCCAGTCCGGCGCGAAGCCCTTCCGAGTGCCCAAGGGCCGCACGCTCATCATCACGGATGCCCAGGCCTGGGTGCTCCACGAGCCGGGGACCGGAACCCCCGCCTCCCTCGAGCTGCTGCTGGAGCACCCCGCATCCGGCTACTCCGGCAGCATGGCCCTCTTCACCTTCGCGGACATC
This sequence comes from Geothrix sp., assembly GCA_023701165.1. Lineage (GTDB taxonomy): Bacteria > Acidobacteriota > Holophagae > Holophagales > Holophagaceae > Geothrix. The sequence goes on from JAMPXL010000125.1 coordinate 3,840, forward strand.
CCCGCCAACGCCATGGGCGTGAAGCGCCAGACCTGGACCAGCGGCTTCATGGTGCCCGAGGGCATGACCGTGAGGATCTGGGCCCAGCAGTTCTATCCCAAGAGCCTGATGTCCATGGCCCGCATCGTCCTGCACGGCTACTACCTCTGAGGGCCCCATGCGCCAGCACCTGATCACCGGCACACTGCTCTCCTTCCTCGTGGCCTGTGGCGGAGGCAGTGACGCCACCACCCAGGCCCAGGTCCCAGCCCCTCTGCCGGCTCCGGCCTGGCAGACGCCCGTGGATCTCGCTGCTTCCAGTTACATGGGCGGCGCCCTGCTGGCGGGAGATGGGAAGGGTGCCGTCCTCGCCGCCTGGATGCGGACCGGCGTCGATTCCGGTGGCACGCCCTACTGGGAGCAGGTGGCGGCCCGGTTGCGCGCCGACGGCACCTGGGAGACCCCCCAGGCGCTGGACGGGGCCAGCGGCATCAACGGCCTCCAGGTTCCCGTGGCGGCCCTGGATGCCCGGGGGAAGGGGTTCATCGCATGGTTCGACGCCGGGCCCCGCAGCACCGCCACGCGCCTCCGGACGGTGCCGGTGGATCTGGGAGCCGCCGCCCCCTTCGGCACGCGGGCCACCGCCTTGGCGGTGGACCTGAAGACCCCCGCGAACCTCCACCTGGCCACCGGGTCCGATGGCAGCGCCCTCGCGGCCTGGTCGGGCCTCCGCACGGACACCAGCCTGGGGGCCGATTTCTCCACCGTCCAGGCCGCCCGCCTCGAGGCGGGCGGGGCCTGGGGCACCCCCCACTCCCATCACCTGAACATGTATTCGAGCCAGTTCCTCCATGGCCTGGCGGGGGATGGCCGGGGGGCCTACACGCTCGACTTCTCCACGGGCGACGACGCCTGGGTGGAGAACGAGGCCGTGGACTACGCCCAGGGCGCCAGCGCCGCAACTGCCATTGCGGGGTGGGGGCCCCTCTCCCAGCAGGCCCTTCCCACGGGGCATCCTTCCGCATGGTCCCTGGATGCGGAGGGCCGCCTGGAAACCTGGCTGCTCTATGGTGTGGCCGGCGCGGGGGACCCCCAGCGCCAGGCCTGGCCCCGCAGCCGCGCCACCTCCGGCACCTGGACCGTGGGAGACAAGGTGAGCCTGCCCCGGCCCGCCCAGAACCTGGTCGCCTTCCGCGAGGC
>JAMPXL010000126.1 GCA_023701165.1 Geothrix sp.
CGGTGGGGAAGCGAGATCGCCGAGCCCGGCGGTCAGGCCCGGTAGTTCGGCATCAGGGGCCCCTTGGCCCACTCGAAGATGAGGCTGGTCTGGATGTGGGCCACCTCGGGCCGCGTGGTGAAGGCGTCCAGGGCCAGGTCGCGCAGGTGATGGGCGTCCCGCACGGCCACGTGCACCTGGAAGTCGTGGGTGCCCGCCACGTGGAAGACCGACAGCACCTCGGGCAGGCCCAGCGCGTGCTTCCAGAAGGCCTTCACCTGGGCCCGGCTGTGCTGGCGCAGCTGCACGGCGATGAGGGCCTGGAGGCCCACGCCGAGGGCCTGGGGATCCACTTCCGCATGGGCGCCGCGCAGCACGCCCTCGGCGCGCAGGCGCTGGACGCGGGCCAGGCAGGAGGATGGGGCCAGACCCACGGCCGCGGCCAGTTCCTTGTTGGATAGCCGAGCATCCTTCTGGAGAATGGTCAAAATATCGCAATCAATTCGGTCAAAGTTCATGAAAGCCATTGAATCACGAAATAAATTCGAGGGAATGGCGAATCGTTGAAACCTACATTGTGGACAGGAGCATCCCCATGGCCAAGCCCATCGCGTCCACCTCCATCGAAACCCAGGCCGTCCACGCCGGCCGGGAAGTCCTGCACGAACAGGGCATCCACGCCATGCCCATCGACCTCAGCAGCACCTATCCCCTCCAGGATCTGGACGAGGGTGGGCGCAGCCTGGAGGCCATGGCCATGGGCGGCCTGCCCATCGGCAGCCCGGTCTATTCCCGCCTCTACAACCCCACCGTGGCCCGCTACGAGCAGGCCCTGGCCCAGCTGGAGGGTGCGGAGGAGGCCGTGGCCTTCGGTTCCGGCATGGCGGCCGTGACCGCCTGCCTCATGGCGGCCAAGCAGCGCGGCGGCCACATCGTGGCCGTGCGCCCCATCTACGGTGGCACCGACCACCTGCTGGCCTCCGGCATGCTGGGCCTGGACGTGACCTGGGCCGAGGCCGATGGCATCACCGCGGCGATCCGTCCCGACACCGCCATGGTCATCGTAGAGACCCCCGCCAACCCGACCCTGGCCCTGCTGGACCTGGACGATGTGGTGTGCCAGGCCGGGAAGGTGCCCGTGCTGGTGGACAACACCTTCGCCACGCCCATCCTGCAGAACCCCATCAAGCACGGTGTGACCCTGGTCCTCCACAGTGCCACCAAGTTCCTGGGCGGCCACGGCGACGTGCTGGCGGGCCTGGTGGCCACCAACAACGACTGGGCCACGGAGCTGCGCAAGGTGCGCGTCATCACGGGCAACGTGCTGCACCCGCTGGCGGCCTACCTGCTGCACCGCGGCCTGCCCACGCTGCCCCTGCGCGTGCGCGCCCAGCAGGAGGGCGCCAAGCTCATCGCCGAGCGCCTGGCCAAGCATCCCGCCGTGTCCGCCGTCCACTTCCCGGGCCTGCCCGGCCAGGACCCCGCGGGTCTTCTCGGCCGCCAGATGAAGGGTCCCGGCTCGCTCATGGCCTTCGAGCTGAAGGGTGGCTTCGAGGCCGCCTCCGTGGTGATGGCCGAGGTGAAGCTCATGACGCCCGCGGTGTCCCTGGGCAGTGTGGACACCCTCATCCAGCACCCGGCGGCCCTCACGCACCGTGTGGTGAATGCCGAGGCCCGCGAGCACAGCGGCGTCTCCCAGTCCCTCATGCGCCTCTCCGTGGGCCTGGAAGGGCCCGAGGACCTGTGGGCCGACCTGGAGCAGGCCCTGGCCAAGGCCATGGTCGAAGCGGCCGTGGGCGCAGCCCGGTAGGCAAGAAAAAACCGCGAAATATACGTGATTGATTGACCTGACGCGGGCCGTATCCTGGGGCACCCCCTGGGAGCGGCCCGTGGCAGATGTCTGGAAGATGGATCCGTGGCTTCGCTCGAAGGGTTGATCCATGTCCACTGCGGGGATGTCTCCGCCGCGGTCCACCGGCGCTCAGGCCTGCCGGGGGCTCTCCAGATATGGCGGGACTCTCCGGCGGTGGGTCCCTGGACCCGGGACCGCACCCGCCTGGCGGCTCTGCGCGCAGCCTGGTGGGGTCCCCCGGAACCCGGGGCGGAGAGGGTCGAGCCTATTCCGGAGCCGATGGCAGCCCCGGAGCCTGTGCTCTGGTTCGGCCCGGATCCCTGGGAGCAGGCCTGCCTGCTCTGGGTGCTGGCGGAGCTGCCCGGGAATGCCCTGCCGGATCTGGTGCCCCTGGACTGCAGCGTGGGCCAGATGCCGCCCGCGGCCCTGCCGCCGCTTTTCGCGCAGCGGATCCTGCTGGGCGCGGAGGCCCTCGTTGCTGCCCGGGGCCTTTGGGACCGCTTTCTCGAAGGTGGCTGGGGGGGAATGGGAGGGCGGGGGATCCCGGGTCTGCCCTGGCTGGCCCCGGCCCTGGCGCGGCTGGCGGAGGATCATCCCGCAGCAGGTCCGGGCCGCACCTGCCTCCAGATCCAGAGCCTCATGGGGCAAGGCCTGGGCGCGATTCCGGCCCTCATGGATGGGCTGTGGCGCCTGGAAGAGCCCCATCACGGCGCCTGGTACGGCGACCGCTTCGTGGCCAGGATGGTGGAGTCCCTGGAGGCGCGGCTAGGCTGATGGAGCCTGCCATGACCTTCGCCCCCCTCCCCCTATCCTCCAAGATCACGGTCCTCCGGGGCCTGGGACCGGCGCGGGCGGCAGCGCTGCAGGAGGCGGGCCTGGACAGCCTGCGGGACCTGCTGTGGAGCCTGCCCTACCGCTACGTGGACCGGGGCAGCCTGAGGCCCCTGGGCAGCCTGGAGCTGCGGGGCCTCGAACCGGCCGAATCCGGTCTCGTCACGGTGCTGGGCACCCTGCGGGACCTGCGCCAGAGCACCACACGGGTGCAGCGCATGACCCTCACGGAGGCCCTGCTGGAGGACGGCACGGGCAGCCTCCGCCTCATCTGGTTCAATCAGCCCTACCTGGCCCGGGCGCTGAAGGTCGGCGACCGCCTGCTGGCCTTCGGGAACCTGTCCGTGGGCCGCCACGGCCTGGAGATGCGGGGACCGCAGGTCGAGGTGATGGGCCGCGGCGAGGACATCGGCTGGGTCCGGCGCTTCCTGCCCCTGTACCGGAAGCTGGGCCCCCTCACGGGCCGGATGCGGCAGAAGCTGGCGCAGGAGGCCCTGGGGCGGGCCCACGCAGGGGAGGAATGGCTGCCCCTGGACCTGGCGAAGGACCTGCCCGGCACCATGGCCGCCTTCCGGCTGCTGCACGATCCACCGGACGACAGCGATCCGGCCCTGCTGGAAGCGGGCACCTCGCCCGCCCACCAGCGCCTGGCCGCGGAGGAGCTCTTCGCCTTCGCCCTGGGCGTGGGCCTGCGCCGCGCTGGGCGTCTCAAGCGCCGGGGCCTGGCAGTGCCCACCTCGCCCGAACTCCGGGAGCGCCTGCGGTCCTTCCTGCCCTTCCCCCTGACGGGGGCCCAGCGCCGTTCCTTCAAGGAGATTGTGGACGACCTCACCTCGGGCCGGGTCATGAATCGCCTGCTCCAGGGCGACGTGGGCAGTGGCAAGACACTGGTGGCGCTGCTGTCCATGGCCATGGTGGCAGAGACGGGCGGGCAGGGGGCCCTGCTGGTGCCCACGGAAGTCCTCGCCCGCCAGCACGCCGCCAGCTTCCGCCGCTACCTGGGCGATCGCGCGGATTCCATGCAGGTGCTGCTGGGCGGCATGAAGGCCGCGGAGAAACGGGCGGCCCTGGCCCGCATCGCCAGCGGGGAGGCCCGCTATGTGGTAGGCACGCACGCCCTCTTCCAGGAATCGGTGGCGTTCCATCGGCTGCAGTTGGTGGTGGTGGACGAGCAGCACCGCTTCGGGGTGAAGCAGCGCGAGGCCCTCAAGGAGAAGGGCGGCGATCCCCACTGGCTGGTGATGAGCGCCACGCCCATCCCGCGCTCCCTGGCGCTCGCGGTCTTCGGCGACCTGGACCAGAGCGTGCTGGACGAGCTGCCTCCGGGGCGTCAGCCCATCACCACGAAGCTGCACAAGCCCGACGGGGCGGAGCGGGCCTGGGAGCAGGTGCGCCGCGAACTGGCTGAAGGCCGCCAGGCCTTCGTGGTGAGCCCCAGCATCGATCCCTCCGATGAGGGCAAGGTGCAGCTGCGCGACATCCAGGCCATGGAGGCGCTGCTGCGGAGCATCTTTCCGGACGAGGGCATCGAGGTGGTCCACGGGCGCCTGAAGGCCGACGAGATGGCCGCCCGCATGGGGCGCTTCGTCGCGGGCGGAGCGAAGATCCTGCTGGCCACCACGGTCATCGAGGTGGGCGTGGACGTGCCCAACGCCACCGTGATGGTGGTGGACCATGCCGAGCGCTTCGGCCTCAGCCAGCTGCACCAGCTGCGGGGCCGGGTGGGCCGCGGCGCCCATCGCAGCCACTTCCTCATGATCAGCGGCTCCGAAACCGAGCGGCTGCAGACGCTGGTCGAAACCCAGGACGGCTTCCGCATCGCCCAGCGGGACCTGGAATTGCGCGGCCCCGGCGAGTTCTTCGGCGTGCGCCAGGCAGGGCTGCCCCAGTTCCAGGTGGCGGACCTGGTGCGCGACCGCCGCCTCCTGGCCCGCTGCCGTGAAGCCGCCGACCGCGCCCTGGCCCATGGCCTCAGCGAAGCCCAGGCCGACTGGCTGAAGCGCGAGCAGGTGCGGCTGAGGCTGGCGGAAGTCAGCTGAACGGGGCGGGGCGTGGCCTGGCGGAAGGCCCGGCTAGGCCTTCATCAGGCGGGCCGCGATCCGCTCCCGCAGCGTTTCCGGCACCAGGTCCGTCAGGTTGCCGCCCATGCCGCCGATCTCGCGGACGAAGCGGCTGCTCACGGCGCTGTACTTCTCCTTGGGCATGAGGAAGACCGTTTCCAGGTCCGGCGCCAGCTTGCGGTTCATGAGCGCCATCTGGAATTCGTACTCGAAGTCGCTGAAGGCCCGTACGCCGCGCACGATGACCTGGGCGTTCTGGGCCTTGGCGAAGTCCACC
>JAMPXL010000127.1 GCA_023701165.1 Geothrix sp.
CGTGCGGTCCAGGGCCTGGTCCGTGGTCAGCTCATTGCGCTGGAGGGGCTGGAGCACCGTCGCGTTGATCTCCCGGGCCGTGGGCGCCATGATGAAGAAGGTGAGCACCAGCGAGAGGCTGATGAGCACCTGGTTCGAGGGCGTCTGCTGGGTGCCGAGGCCCTGCCGCAGGAAGTGCATCACCACCACGATGCGGGTGAAGCTCGTGGCCGTCATGAGGATGGTGGGGGCCATGGTGAGGATGGTCAGCAGCAGCATGGCCTGGAGGCTGGAGCTGAGCGCCGGGCCCGAGGGCGACTTGCCGAAATCCACCGTCACGGAGGGCAGCGGCGTGGCCTGTTGCGCACAGAGGCTCAGGCCCGCCAGAAGCAGGAAGGCCGCGGGAAGCCAGCGGATCACCCGGCTCACTGGCCACCTCCGCCCTGCTTGAGCAGCGCCTCCATCTCCTTCACGGGGACGGGGCGGCCCAGGTCGACCTGCCGCGACAGGGCCTCATCGAAGGCGTCCCCCTCGCCCCGGTCGCCGGGATCCAGGCGGGAGATCAGCTGGATGCCCTGGGGCGTCAAGGCGACGAGGAACCGCTCGCCCTCCGCGTCCAGGATCGACACATAGCGCCTGTCGCCCAGGGCGAGGGTCTCCTCCACCCGCAGCTTGCCGCCCCCACCCCCGGGAATCCGGCCCCGGCCGTACTTCTTCAGGGCCCAGAGGCTGGCGCCCGCCAGGCCCAGCACCAGCACCAGGGACCCGAAGGCCCGCAGCCCGGAAGGCGCGGCCTCGGGGGCCTGGCCCTGCGTCGGTTTTCCGTCGTCCAGCGTCAAGGGAGCCTGCAGTTCCTTCTCGGCGGACGTCGGCGGCGGCGCAGGCCGGTCGGTCCCCTGGGCCCCCAGGCCCAGGCCCGCCAGCAATCCCATGAGCAGCACCATCCGTCTCAGCACGACAAACTCCCGACACAACCCGGGAGTAAGGGCGAGAGGGATGCCAGGGGCGCCACCGTTGCAGGCCGGACGCCGCGGGCGTAGGGTAGAACCCTCATCACACGATACAGAAGGAGCTGCCATGCCTGCCTACCAGCTCACCGTGAACGGCCGGGCCCGCACCGTGGACGCCGAGGCCGACACCCCCCTGCTGTGGGTCCTGCGGGACACCCTCGGCCTCACCGGCACCAAGTTCGGCTGCGGCCAGGGCGTCTGCGGCTCCTGCACCGTCCACCTGGATGGCCAGGCGGTGAAGTCCTGCCAGACCAGCCTGCGGGAGGCGGCCGGGCATGCCGTCCTCACCGTGGAGGGGCTGTCCAAGGACGGCACCCACCCGGTACAGCGCGCCTGGATCGCCGAGGATGTGGCCCAGTGCGGCTACTGCCAGCCGGGCATGATCATGACCGCCGCGGCCCTGCTCAAGCGCAAGGCCCATCCCACGGACGGCGACATCGACGAGGCCTTCGCGGATCACGTCTGCCGCTGCGGCACCTACCCCCGCGTCCGCAAAGCCGTGAAGCGCGCCGCCGGAGGTGTGAAATGACTAGCCGCCGCGACTTCCTGAAAGTGACCGGCGCCGCGGGCGCGGGCCTCGTGCTGGGCCTGCACCTGGACGCCAAGTCCCGGCCGGGCGAGACGGCCAAGGTTCTGTTCCAGCCCAATGCCTTCCTGGCCGTGCGGCCGGACGGCACCGTGCTGATCACCATCCCCAAGGCCGAGATGGGCCAGGGCGTGCGCACGGCCCTCCCCCTGGCCGTGGCCGAGGAGATGGACCTGGACTGGTCCCGCGTCGAGGTCGCCACGGCCCAGCCCGGACCCGAGTTCAAGAACATGCAGACCGGCGGCAGCACCAGCGTGAGCACCACCTGGACGCCCCTGCGGAAGGCCGGGGCCGCCGCCCGCGAGATGCTGAAGGCCGCCGCCGCCGCCCAGTGGAAGGTGGACGCGGGCCAATGCCGCACGGAAAAGGGCTTCGTGCTCGGCCCCGGCGGGAAGAAGCTGGGCTACGGCGCCCTCGCGGAGGCCGCGGCCAGGCTCCCGGTCCCCAAGGATCCCCTGCTGAAGAAGGCCACGGAGTTCCGCCTGCTGGGCAAGCGCACCCCCCGCGTCGACGGCCCCGCCATCGTCACGGGCAAGGCCGTGTTCGGCCTCGATGTGCGCCGCCCAGGCCAGCGCTTCGCCGCCGTCCTGCGCTGCCCCGTGCCCGGCGGCAGGGCCAGGACCTGGGACGAAGCCAAGGCCAAGGCCGTCCGCGGCGTGAAGGCCGTGGTGCAGGTCCCCACGGGGATCGCCGTGGTCGCCGAAAGCACCTGGGCCGCCTTCAAGGGCCGGGAGGCCCTGGCCGCCACCGCCACCTGGGACGAGGGCCCCGCCCGGGACTTCAGTTCCGCCGCGCTGGAAGCGAAGATGCGGGCCGCCCTCGCCGGTCCCGCCGACGACGCCCGCCGCGAAGGGGATCCCGCCAAGGCCCTGGCTTCCGCAGCCAAGGTGCTGGAAGCGGAATACAGCTTCCCCTACCAGGCCCACGCCACCGTGGAGCCCATGAACGCCACCGCCGTGATCCTGCCGGAGGGCGCGGAGATGTGGGCGGGCAGCCAGTCCGCCAACCGGGCCCAGGAGCGGGCCGCCGCGGCCCTGGGGCTCAAGCCCGACCAGATCAAGGTGCATGTGCCCCTCATCGGCGGCGGCTTCGGCCGGCGCCTCGGCACCGACTTCAGCACCGAGGCCGCCCAGGTGGCCAAGGCCGCGGGCGGCGGCCCCGTGCAAGTGGTGTGGGACCGGGAGGACGACGTCCGCCACGACCTCTTCCATCCCGCGACGCTGCATCGCCTGCGGGCGGGTCTCGACGGCTCCGGCGCCCTCGCCGCCTGGACCCACCGCATCGCCGGCCCCGCCGTGCTGCGCTCCTGGACCGGCGGCCAGAAATCCCCCGCCCAGGCCGCCGTCGAATCCAACGGCGCCCTGGACATCCCCTACGCCATCCCGGCCATCGCCGTGGACTTCGCCGAGGTGGAGGCGCCCACGCCCCTGGGCTGGTGGCGCGGCATCGAGATCGTGCCCAACGTCTTCGCCCGGGAGTGCTTCCTGGACGAGGTGGCCCACGCGCAGGGCCAGGATCCCCTCGCCCTGCGGCTCCAGCTGCTGGGCAGCCGCGGCCTCGTCAAGTTCGGCCGGGAAGAGGCGGACATCCGCCGCCTGAAGAAGGTGCTGGAAGTGGCCGCCGCCAAGGCCGGATGGGGGAAGAAGCGCCCCACTGGCCGCGGCCTGGGCCTCGCCTGCCACGCCTACGACGGGCGCACCTACGCCGCGGCCGTGGCGGAAGTCTCCGTGGCCAAGGGCCAGCTCCGCGTCCACAAGATCACCTGCGCCGTGGACTGCGGCCTGGTGGTGAATCCCGCGGGCCTGGAAGCCCAGGTGGAGGGCGGCCTCGCCTTCGGCCTCTCCGCGCTGTACTCCCAGATCACCTGGGAGAAGGGCCGCACGGTGCAGACGGGTTTCCACGACTTCCCCGTGCTGCGCCTCGCGGACATGCCCGCCATCGAGGCCCACGTGGTTCCCAGCGCAGAGGCCCCCTCGGGCATGGGCGAGCCCCCCGTGCCCCTGGCCATCCCCGCCGTGCTGAATGCCGTCTTCGCCGCCACGGGAAAACGCATCCGCCAGGTGCCCGTGGGGCCAGACTCCTTCAAGTGAAAGAGCTCCAGGACATCTTCCGCCTCATCCGCGAACGGCCGGGCCCCCTGGCCCTGGCGACCCTGGTCCGCGTCGAGGGCGCCAGCTACCGGCGGCCCGGGGCCCGGCTGCTGCTGGACCCGGAGGGCCCCCTGCGGGGCTCCCTCAGCGGCGGCTGCCTGGAAGGCGACGTCCACGCGAGGGCCATGGAAGTCCTGGCCGCCGGCGCGCCACGCCTGGTGCAGTACGACCTGCGCGGCGACGCCGACCTCATCTGGGGCAGCGGCAGCGGCTGCGAAGGGCTGCTGGAGATCCTGATCGAACCGCTGGACGGCTTCCCCGGATGGATGGCCTGGGTTGAACAATCCTGGATCTTGCGGTCCCCCCTTACCCTCCACATCGACCTGTCCCCTGAATTCTTTGGAATGCGCAGCATTCCCACCCAACCAGACGCGCCAGCGCCTGGTTTCACCGAGACCTTCGCGCCACCCCCGGCCCTCTGGATCCTGGGCGCCAGCGACGACAGCCGGCCCCTGCTCCGCATGGCCAAGGAGCTGGGCTGGTTCGCGGGCGTCCTCGACCACCGTCCCGCCTTCGCCACGGCGGCACGCTTCCCCGAGGCCGATGCGGTGCGGGCGGGCCACCCGGCCCAGATCCTGCCGGGCCTTCCCCTCGACGCCCGCAGCGCCGTGGTGCTCATGACCCACCACTACGCCAAGGATCTGGAAGCCCTGCGCCTGCTGCTGCCTTCACCCGCGGGCTACCTGGGCCTCATGGGCAGCCGGGCCCGGGGCGCGAAGCTGCTGGGGGAACTCGCCGCGGAGGGCCTCCAGGCCGATGCGCGGCTCCACACGCCCGTGGGGCTGGATCTCGGCGCGGCCGATCCCGGCGGCATCGCGCTGTCGGTCCTCGCGGAGATCCAGGCCTTCCTCCACCAGCGCCAGGGCCGGTCCCTGCGGGCCACCACCGCCGCCATCACCCCTCCATGAACCGCCCCGCCGCCATCATCCTGGCCGCCGGATCGGGACGCCGCATGGGCGGCCCCAAGGCCCTCCTTCAGCTCGACGGGGAAACCCTGCTGCGCCGGGTCGCCAGGGCAGCCCTGGAGGCGGGCTGCGCGCCCGTGATGGCCGTCGTCGGGGACTGGGACCCCGGCCTCGGCGGCCTGGCAGTCCGCGCCCTCGTCCATCCGGAGGCCTCCGAAGGCATGGCCAGTTCCCTCCGTCTCGGCCTTTCGGCGCTCCCGCCGCATGTGGAGACGGCCCTGCTCCTGGCGGTGGATCAGCCCGCCGTGGACGCGGCGCTGCTCCGGAACCTCCTGGCGCTGGCCGCCCGGAATCCC
>JAMPXL010000128.1 GCA_023701165.1 Geothrix sp.
CCGCCCCTGCGAAAAAAGGGATGCACCTGCGCCGGATAACGGGTCTATGATCGTGCCGCCCATCCGGTCACAACCCGCAGACCCACAGGAGGTTCCGCCATGCAGAAGTCCCTCCACATCGATCCCAACGCGTGCACGGGCTGTCTCCAGTGCGAGATGGCCTGCGCCTGGGAGAACCACCGGAGCTTCACCATCGCCAAATCCCGCATCAAGGTGTTCACCTTCCATCGCGAGGGCCGCTTCGTGCCCTACACCTGCACCCAGTGCGACGAGGCCTGGTGCCTGATCGCCTGTCCTGTGGACGCCATCCGGCTGGATCCCGTCACGGGCGCGAAGATCGTGCTGGAGCCCACCTGCGTCGGGTGCAAGGTCTGCACCATCGCCTGTCCCTTCGGCACCATCAACTACGTGGCCTCCACGGGGAAGGTGCAGAAGTGCGACCTCTGCGGCGGCGAACCGGCCTGCGCCAAGGCCTGCCCCACCGGCGCCATCACCTATGTGGATGCGGACTGGACCGGCCTCGGCAAGATGCGTCAGTGGGCCGGCAAGACCGACACCAACCCGGCGACGGTGTGAGGAGGAACCGCCATGGCATGGACCAAGAACGTTCTCCGCGTGAACCTCGAGGCCGGCACCTGCACGACCGAGCCGCTGAACATGCAGTGGGCCCACGACTACCTGGGCCAGCGGGGCCTCGCCACCAAGTACCTGGTCTCCGAGATCGATCCCAAGATCGACCCCTTCTCCCCGGCGAACAAGCTCATCTTCGTGACGGGTCCCCTCACGGGCACCATGGCCGCCACGGGCGGACGCTACTCCGTGGTCACCAAGGGGCCGCTCACGGGCGCCATCGCCTGCTCCAATTCCGGCGGGTATTTTGGCGCCGAGCTGAAGTTCGCGGGCTGGGACATGGTGATCTTCGAGGGGGCCTCTCCGAAGCCCGTCTACCTCCTCATCACCGATGAAAAGGCCGAGCTGGTGGACGCCGCCCACCTCTGGGGCAGGACCGTCTGGGAAACGGAAGAGACGATCAAGCTGCAGCACCAGGATCCCCAGATCCGGGTGGCCGCCATCGGCCGGGCGGGCGAGAACCGCGTGCTCTACGCGGCCATCGTGAACGACCTGCACCGGGCCGCGGGCCGCTCCGGCGTGGGCGCCGTCATGGGTTCGAAAAACCTCAAGGCCGTGGCCGTGCGCGGCACCCGCACGGACGCCTACCATCTGGCCGATCCCGAAGGCTTCTTCGCGGCCACCGAGGCCGGGAAGAAGGTGCTGGCGGCCAACGGCGTGACGGGGCAGGGCCTCCCCACCTACGGCACGCAGGTGCTCATGAACGTCATCAACGAGCTGGGGGCGCTGCCCACGCGGAACCATCGCGAGGTGCAGTTCGAAGGCGCCCACGACATCTCCGGCGAGGCCATGCACGAGAAGCGGCCCACGGACGGCAAGGCCAACCTCGTCACCAACGGCGCCTGCTTCGGCTGCACCATCGCCTGTGGGCGCATTTCGCGCATGGATCCCGGCCACTTCAGCGTCAAGGACAAGCCCCAGTACCATGGCGCCTCCGGCGGCGTGGAGTACGAGGCCGCCTGGGCCCTGGGCGCCGCCAACGGCGTGAACGACCTGGAGGCCCTCACCTACGCCAACTTCCTCTGCAACGAGGACGGCTTCGATCCCATCACCTTCGGGGCCACGGTGGGCGCGGCCATGGAACTCTACGAGCTGGGCGTCCTCACCGAGCAGGAGGTGGGTTTCAAGCTGCCCTTCGGCTCCACGGAGGCCCTGGTCAAGCTGGCGGAAATGACGGCCAAGGGCGAGGGTTTCGGCAAGGTCATGGGCCTGGGTTCCAAGCGGCTCTGCACGAAGTACGGCCATCCCGAGCTGTCCATGACCGTGAAGGGCCAGGAGTTCCCGGCCTACGACGGGCGCGCCCTCCAGGGCATGGGCCTGGCCTATGCCACCAGCAACCGCGGCGCCTGCCATCTGCGCGGCTACATGGTCTCCCCCGAGGTGCTGGGCATCCCCGTGAAGATGGAGCCGCAGGACACGGAGGGGAAGCCCGCCATGCTGAAGGCCTTCCAGGATCTGACCGCCGTGGTGGATTCCGCGGGCATCTGCCTCTTCACCACCTTCGCCTGGGGCCTGACGGACATCCAGCCGCAGCTCCAGGCCGCCTGCGAAGGCGACTGGTCCGAGGAGCGGCTGCTGCAGGTGGGCGAGCGCATCTGGAACCTCGAACGCCAGTTCAACCTGGCCGCAGGGCTCACGGCCAAGGATGACAACCTGCCGTCGCGGCTCATGAAGGAACCCGCCCAGACCGGCCCTCAGAAGGGCGCCGTGTCCAAGCTCGACATCATGCTGCCCGAGTACTACCAGGTGCGGGGGTGGACCAAGGAAGGCGTTCCCACCGCCGAGACGCGAACGCGTCTCGGCGTATGAGCGGCGCAGGCTCCCATGCGACACCTCATCATCGGAAGCGGACCCGCGGGCGTGACGGCCGCGGAGACCCTGCGCAAGGCCGACCCCGCCGCGGAGATCACCCTGCTCTGCGGCGAGGGGGAGCCGCCGTACTCCCGCATGGCCATTCCCTACCTCCTGAAGGGGGACATCGCGGAGGCGGGCACCCACCTGCGCCAGGACCCCGGCCACTACGACCGCCTGCGCATCCAGCTGGTGCAGGCCCGGGCCCAGTCCCTGGACACAAAGGCGCGGATGGTGCGCCTGGCCGGAGGGCGCAGCCTGCCCTATGACCGGCTGCTCATCGCCACCGGCTCGCGTCCCAGCCGGGAGACGATCCCGGGCATGGACCTGCCGGGCGTCCACAGCTGCTGGACGCTGGAGGACGCCCGCGCCCTCCTCGCCCAGGCCCGCCCCGGCACCCGCGTGGTCCAGATGGGCGCGGGCTTCGTGGGCTGCATCATCATGGAGGGCCTGCTGTCGCGGGGGGTGGACCTCACCATCCTCGTGCGCAGCGGCTACATGGTGCGCCGCATGATGAACCCCACCGCCAGCGGGCTCATCCGCCGCTGGTGCGAGGGCCGGGGCGTGAGGATCCTCACCCGCACCCAGCCGCAGGGGCTCACCCTGAAGGGTGGCAGTCTCCAGGTGGACCTGGGCGAAGGCCGCGTCCTGCCCGCGGATCTCTACCTCAGCGCGGTGGGCGTGGACCCCAACCTGGGGTTCCTGGAGGGCAGCGGCATCGAGGTGGACAAGGGCATCCTGGTGGACGGCACCCTGCAGAGCAGCGTCCAGGGCATCTACGCGGCGGGGGACGTGGCTGAGGCCTCGGACTGTCTCACGGGGCGGCGGCAGCTCAACGCCATCCAGCCCAATGCCGTGGAGCAGGGCCGCATCGCGGCGCTGAACATGGCGGGGAAGCCCGCCCAGTTCCGCGGCAGCTTCGTCTTCAATGTGCTCACCACCCTCGGCCTGGTGTCCTCGTCCTTCGGGGAGTGGCAGGGCGTGCCAGGCGGAGAGTCCGCCGAGGTGCTGGATGAGATCCGCTACCGGTACCTGAACCTGCAGTTCGACGGTGACCGGCTCGTGGGCGCCAACTGCGTGGGCTTCGCCGACCACGTGGGCGCCTTCCGCGGACTCATCGAGGGCCGGGTGAAGCTGGGCCGGTGGAAGCAGCGCCTGCTGGACGATCCGACCCAGATCATGAAGGCCTACCTGGCCGCGGCCCACCAGGTGGCATGAAGATCACCCTCAAGCTCTTCGCCTCCCTGGCCGTCCACCTGCCGGTGGAGGCGCGGTCCCGCCATCGCATGGACCTGGAGGTGGAGGCGGGGACCACCGTGGCCGCCGTGATCCAGCGGCAGGGCATTCCCCCGGGCCAGTGCGCCATCGTGCTGGTGGATGGCGCCTGGCTGGCCGCGGCCGACCAGGCCACGCGGGTGCTGGCCGAGGGCGAGGTCCTGGCCATCTGGCCCCCGGTGGCGGGCGGATGATCCTGAGCCTGGAGATGAGCCTCAGCCGGGAGGAATTCCTGCGCCTGCTGCCGGGGGCCGTGGGCCTGCCGGCGGTCGCGGAGGAAGGGGGCCTCTTCCAGCACGCCGATGGGGACCGGCGCTGGGTGATCCGCCTGGTGCCCCTGGCGGATCGCCGCCTGGGCCGGATGAGCCTGCCCCGCCACCGGGTGGAGATCCGCCTGGAGGGCATTGGGGAAAAGGAGGCGGAAGCCTTCATGGCCCGCTTCCACCGGGGCTTCCAGCGGGGCGGGGGGTAGCGATTCTTCCCGGGGGGGTGCCGGGGAAGTCCCGTATAATCGCCGGATGCAAACTCAGCGCCCCACTGGAATCCTCCGCTCCTTTCCGCCGGTCTTCTGGCTGGCGAACGTCATGGAACTCTTCGAGCGGGCCGCCTACTACGGCCTGAACTCGGTCCTGGCGGTCTACCTCACGAACCAAGTCTCCGCGGGCGGCCTGGGCTTCACGGAACAGTCCGTGGGGTTCCTCCAGAGCCTGATCTACGCCATCACCTACGTGGTGCCCATCGCGGGCGGCGCCCTGGCGGACCGCTACGGCTACCGGCGCATGCTGCTCTTCGCCTTCTCCATCCTGTCGGCGGGGTATTTCATCGCCGGGAACGTCACCACCTACGGAGCCGTGTTCGCGGCGCTGCTGGTGATGGCCACCGGGGCGGGCCTGTTCAAGCCCATCATCTCGGGGACGCTGGCCCGCACCACCACCGAGGAGAACTCCGGGTTCGGCTTCGGCATCTACTACTGGATGATCAACATCGGGGCCTTCCTGGCGCCCCTCATCGTGAGCGTGCTGAAGGGCTTCTCCTGGCGTTACGTCTTCATCGCCTCGGCCCTCTACTGCGCGGCCATGCTGGTGCCCACGGTCTTCCTGTTCAAGGATCCGCCGAAGCCCGCCAACACCAAGAGCCTGCGCGAAGTGGCGCACGGCGCGGCCATGGTGCTGGGCGACGCCCGCTTCATGCTGATGATCGTGGTCTACTCCGGTTTCTGGATCCTCTA
>JAMPXL010000129.1 GCA_023701165.1 Geothrix sp.
GACGCCCCCCGGCCCAACTAGGGATTTTCCCAGGCGCGGAAAGGAAAAGCCACCCGCAAAAGGGAGGTCCGGGGCCTTTGTGACGGGGAGGCCTACCAGCCGCGCAGCTCGTTGGCCGTCCGGACCCGCTCCAGAGCCAGGACCAGGGCGCCGGTCCGCCAGGTGCAGCCGTGGCGCTGCACCTTGTCCGCCACGTCCCGGAAGGCCTGGACCAGGACCTTCTCCTCCTTTTCGAAGATCTCGGCCTCGTTCCAGAAGAGCTGCTGGAGGTTCTGGACCCACTCGAAGTAGGACACGGTGACGCCGCCGGCGTTGGCGAGGATGTCCGGAATCAGGAGGATGCCGCGTTCCTGGAAGATCCGGTCCGCCTCGGGTGTGGTGGGGGCATTGGCGCCCTCCACGATGAGGCGCGCCGTCACCGCGGGCGCGGTGGCCTCGGTCAGCACGCCGCCGAGGGCCGCGGGGATGAGGATGTCGCAGGGCTGCTCCCACACGGCCGCTGGGTCGAAGGCCTCGCCGCCGGGAAAACCTGCCACGGTGCCCCGGTTCTGGCGCACATAGGCGAAGAGGGCGGGGATGTCGAGGCCCTCCGCCCGGCGCACGGCGCCATGTTCATCGGCGACAGCCACGATGTTGGCTCCCATGCCGTGGAGGAATGACGCGGCAAAGCTGCCCACGTTGCCGAAGCCCTGGAGGGCCACCCGGGCCCCCCGGAGCGACCGGCCCATCACGCCTTCGTAGGCCTCGCGGGCGCAGATGGCGACGCCCTTGCCCGTGGCGGCCTCCCGCCCCTGGCTGCCGCCCAGCTCCAGGGGTTTGCCCGTGACGCAGGCGGGCTGGTGCCCGTTCTTCCGGCCGTATTCGTCCATGACCCAGGCCATGGTCTGGGCATTGGTGTTCACGTCCGGGGAGGGCACGTCCCGGGTGGGGCCCAGCACCATCGAGAGCTTGGAGATGTAGCGGCGGGTGAGCATCTCCAGCTCATGTTGGGACATCTTCGAGGGATCGCACCGGATGCCCCCCTTGGCGCCGCCGAAGGGGATGTTCACCACGGCGGTCTTCCAGGTGTTGAGGCTGGCCAGGGCCCGCACATCGTCCAGCACGAGGTCGGGGTGGTACCGGATGCCGCCCTTCTGGGGGCCACGCACGCCGTTGTGCTGGACGCGGTAGCCCTTGAACACCTTGAGGGAACCGTCCTCCATGCGGATGGGCATGGCCACGGTGATCTCGCGGTAGGGCGTCTTGAGCAGCTCCCGGATCTCCTGCGAGAGGCCGAGGATGTCGGCGGCCGCATCGAACTGGCGGTTCACGCTATCGAAGAGGTTCGTGGATCCGGCCATGGGAACCCCCCATTCGCGGCTAAGCATAGCGCGGCCCCGGTCGCCCGGGGCCGCGGCGGGGGGAGGGAATCCGCTACTGCTTCAGGCCCTTGAGGGAGACCTCATAGCGCAGGTAGGACACACCGTAGGTGCCATCGGGCTTCTTGAGGCAGCTGACGGTGAGGATCTTGGTGCCGTCGAAGCCCAGCGCCATGTCCTTCACCACGGTCTGGGAACCGAACTGGCGGGCCGCGGTGTTATCGGTGATGCCCATGTGGCGCATCTTGCCCCAGGACTTGTCGGTGATGCCCTTGAGCAGCCGGTACAGGCCGGCGTTGAAGGCCAGGCGGGCGTCCTTCACGGGATAGTCGTCGGTGGGGCCGCCCGGCAGCGAGTCGAGGCGCGCGGCCAGGTGCTCGATGCCGAGGCCCTTGAGCTCCTCGGGGGTCAGCGTGATGCCCAGCTCCTTGGCCTGCCGGTGGAAGTGCATGGCGGAGGGGAAGACCACGTCCGGCGTGATGGGCGCGATGAGGGCGGCGTGCTTGAAATCCTTGCGGACCACCAGGTACTGCAGGTGGTAGAGGATGTCGGCGGGCTCCTTCGCGGCGGCGGGCGCGGCGGTGGGGATCTCGTCGCCGCCGCACCCGACGAAGGCGGGCACGAGCAGCAGGCTGGCGAGGGGCAGCATCAGGGAACGTCGCATGGGAGTACCTCCGGGACAGGATGGTCAGGATGAAAGGATGGTGGAACCATCCCGCTGCGCTGCCAAGGGGAATTGCTCACAATGTCCTCATGTATCCCATCGGATTGATCGCCTTCGGCCGCCTGCGCCTGGAGCCCTGCCGGGGGCTGGAGCGGCATTACCTCGACATGCTCCGCCCCTATGCCCGCCTGGAGGTGACGGAGCTGACCGAGGGTAAAGGCGATGTGGCCCGCCAGCTGAAGGAGGAGGCCGAGCGCCTGCGGCCCAGGCTCAAGGCGGTCGCCTGCCCCGTGCTGCTCACGCCGGAGGGGAAACTCCGGGACAGCGAGGCCCTGGCCCGCTGGCTGGGGGAGCGCATGGACCGCGGCGACAGCCTGGCCTTCGCGCTGGGCAGCAGCCACGGCTTCGACCCCGGATTGAAAACCGAGGTCCGGGAGCAGCTGAGCCTGTCCCCGATGACATTCCCGCACGAGCTGAGCCGGGTGATGCTCCTGGAGCAGCTGTACCGGGCCTTCACGATTATTCGAGGCAAGGAATACCACAAGTAATGTCATGACCACCGCCAAGAACCCCAAGAAAAGCGCTGGTCACTGAAGCCTTTGGAATGTCTGCGGAAGATGGCCGGGACGGGCACGGGCGTCTGCTCCGGAAGTCCGGGACAGGCCCGGTTTGACCGGAGGCCGCCGTCACGAAACGCCAGAACGCTTCTTGGCGCCCTTGGCGTCTTGGCGGTGGATCTTTTCCCCGGGCGTTCGCCCTTTTTCCGCCTTTGAGGGACACTGGACGGATGGCGCATCCCATGGACCGCTTCTTCGCCCCGCCGGAGGGCCGGATCTTCGCGTGCTTCCCCGGCGCGGAGGACCGGCCCGGCCAGCGGCGCATGGCGGAGCTGGTGCACAACGCGGTGATGGAGGGCACCGTCCGGTTCCAGCAGTGGCGCGACCGGGGGGGGGAACCGGAATCCCGGCCCGAGGGCGTCATCCAGGCCGTGGAGGCGGGCACGGGCACGGGCAAGAGCCTGGGCTACCTGGTGCCGGCCCTGGCCGCCGGGCGTCACCCCGTCCTGGTGGCCACGCGCACCAAGCAGCTCCAGCGCCAGCTGCTGGAGGAGGACGTGCCCCGGGCCGCGGGCATCCTGGGCCGCCCCATCAAGGCCGTGCTGGCCAAGGGCCGGGCCAACTACCTGTGCCGCACGGCCTGGGAGGCGGTGTCCACGGACGCCCACCTGGAGTTCACCCGGGCCGATCAGCAGCTGTGGCTGGCCCTCCAGCGCTGGACCCGCGAAACCCAGGATGGGGATCGCGAGGGCCTGGGCCGCTTCGGCGAAGGCGAGTCGCCCCTGTGGGACAAGATCAACGCCCGGGCCGAGCGCTGCACGGGCCGCCAGTGCCCGCGCTACGAGGACTGCTTCCTCACCAAGCTTCGGGCGGAAGTGGCCGAGGCCGACCTCATCATCGTGAACCACGCGCTGCTGCTGGCGGACCGGGTGCTGCGGGAATCCGCCTTCGGCCAGGTGCTGCCGGACGCGCCCGTGCTCATCCTCGACGAGGCCCACGACCTGGAGGAGCAGCTCACGGAGAGCTGCGCCGAGGCCTGGTCCAGCCGCGCCATGAACCTGCTCTTCACGGACCTGCGCGAGGCCACCAAGGGCTCGGGGGCAGGCCTCCAGGCCTTGCTGGAGCCCTGGGAGCGGGCCTGGGCAGACCTCCTCGCCTGGGTGCCCCTGGAGGGCGGCGTGCTGCCCCTGCTGAGCCCCGGCCCTGAGATGAAGGCCCTGGCGGATGCGGTGGGGGCCTGGGTGGAGGCGGGCCACCCCCTGTGGCTGGAGACCCGCCGCCTGGGCGCCGCCGATCCGGAGAACCCCCTCTGGATGCGCCTCGCGGAGCGGGTGGGCACGGCGTTTTCGCGCATGGAGCAGATCTTCGCCCAGCCCGAGGGCTGGGTGTCCACGGTGAGCCGGGAGGGCTCGCACCTCGTCCACTTCAAGTCCAACCCCGTGGATGTCCGGCCCTTCTTCCACCAGCACGTGCGGCGGGGCTTCGAGAGCGTGATCCTCACCAGCGCCACCCTGCGGGACGGCCGCGGCTTCAACGGCCTGGGCCTGCGCCTGGGGCTCACGAAACCCGAGGTGGAGGTGGCCGAGCACGTGGAGAGCCCCTTCGATTTCGAGGCCCAGGGCCTGCTCTTCGTCCCGCCGGGCCTGCCGGAGCGCCGCCCGGGCAGCGGCGGCGGGATCGGCGACCCGGCCTGGGTCGAAGCCTCGCTCTCGGCCATGGAGCGCATGCTGCGGGCCAGCCGGGGCCGGGCCCTCCTGCTCTTCACCAGCCGCAAGATGCTGGCGGCCTTCCGCCCCCGCCTGGAGGCCGCGCTGCCGGAGATGACCTTCTTCGTGCAGGGGGACGGCCTCTCGCGCACCCAGCTGCTGGAGCGCTTCCGCGCCACGCCTTCGGCGGTTCTGCTGGGTCTCGCCAGCTTCTGGCAGGGGGTGGACCTGCCGGGCGATGCCCTCAGTCTCGTCGTGGTCTCCGCGCTGCCCTTCGCCCCCCCCGATGATCCCGTGCTCCAGGCCCGCATCCGCGAGGCGGACGCCCTGCGCGAGGGCCTCGGCTTCATCGGCATCCAGGTGCCGCAGATGACGCTCAAGCTCAAGCAGGGCATCGGCCGCCTCATCCGCACCCGCGGCGACCGCGGCGTGGTGGCCGTGCTGGACCCGCGCCTCATGCTGCCCAGCGAGGACCGCCTGGGGAAGCGCTACGCCGCCCAGGTCCGCGCCGCGCTCCCACCCTTTCCCCTGACGCGGGACTGGGAAAGGGTGGAGGCGTTCCTTCAGGCGCTGTGAAAGGGGCCCGCCACGCGGGCCCCTTTCACAGGTGGTAGCGGTTTTGGATCAGATTTCCGGCGGAGCAGGCGGAGCA
>JAMPXL010000130.1 GCA_023701165.1 Geothrix sp.
GGCGGTGGAGCCCGAGGCCTCGCCCCTGCTGAGCACGGGCAAGGCGGGCCCGCACAAGCTCCAGGGCCTGGGGCCGAACTTCGTGCCGGGCATCCTGAATCGCGAGGCCTACCACCGCGTGCGCGCGGTGGGCTACGACGACGCCATCGCCATCGCCCGCCGCCTGGCCCGCGAGGAGGGCCTGCTCACCGGCATCAGCACGGGCGCCATCGTCTTCGCGGCTTTGGAAGTGGCCCGGGAGCTGGGCGAAGGCAAGACCGTGGTGGCCGTCCTCTGCGACACCGGCGAGCGCTACCTCACGCACCCGCTCTTCGCGGAGATCGACGGCCCGGCGATCTGAAAAGCTGGGACAGCTGTCCCGCTTTTCTTCATGATGCGGCGCCTATACTTCGGGATCTTCCGAGGTGCCCATGCGGCTGGCCGCGCTCCTGTCCATCGCCCTGATGCTGCCCGCCCAGACGCCGCCCGGGAAGGCCACGGCCTTCGAGCGGGCGGTGGTGCAGGAGATGAGCGAGGCGCGGACCCAGCCCAAGGTCTATGCGAAGCACCTGCGGGAGCTGCGGCCGTACTTCGAGGGGACCCTCTGGAACCGGCCGGGCCGCGTGCCGCTGCGCACGGAGGAGGGTCTGGCGGCCCTGGACGAGGCCATCGCCTTCCTGGAATCCGTCCGCCCCGTGAGCCCTCTTCGCTTCAACGAGGGGCTGGCCCGGGCGGCCCGCCTGCATGCCCAGGACCTGGGACCCCGGGGCTCGCTGGAGCATGTGGGTTCGGACGGCAGCCGGCTTTCGGACCGCCTCAACCGCCTGGGCCGCTGGCATGGGCTCATCGCCGAGAACATCAGCACCGGGGAGGAAGAGGCCCGCCAGGTGGTGATCCAGCTCCTGGTCGACGACGGCGTGGCCGGCCGCGGCCACCGGAAGAACCTGTTCAATCCGGACCTGCATCAGGCCGGGGCGGGCTCCGCCCCCCACCGGGACTACCGGGTGGTGACGGTGATCGACTACGCAGACGGGTTCACGCCGGTTCCGTGATCGGTTTTCTGCTAGGCTGGGGGCCATTCCTCGGGTGATCGATGGTGTTCCTTGCGCGGCTGGGCGCGCCGGTGCGCGGCTTTCTGGAGTTCCTGGGCGACCAGGCGCACCTGGTGCTGCGGACGCTGCGGCACGGGTTCTCGCTCCGCTCCGGCCAGTGGGCGGTGGTGGGGGCCCAGACGAAGCTCCAGATCCGCTTCACGGGGCTGGATGCCGCTCTGCTCGTGGGCGGCACGGCCCTGCTGCTGGGCGCGGTGACGCTCATCCAGGCCTTCAGCCAGCTGTCGGGCCTGGGCGCGGAGAACTACATCGGCACGCTGATGGTGCTCATCATCCTCCGGGAGCTGGGGCCGCTGCTCACCGCCGTGCTGGTCATCGGCCGCAGCTCCACGGCCATCGCCGCGGAACTGGGCGCCATGCAGCTCAACGGCGAAGTGGACGCCCTGGCCGCCCATGGCGTGAACCCCTACCAGTACCTGCTGCTGCCCCGCTGGCTGGGGGCGCTCCTGTCCATCTTCGCGCTGGTGGTGTTCTTCGACGGGGCGGCGCTGGCGGGAGGGTTCCTGGTGGCCCGGCTGAAGTACGGCATCAGCTGGGGATTCTTCCTGGAATCCGTGCGACAGGCGCTGTCAAATCTCGATTTCGCCGCGACCCTGCTGAAGGTCGTCCTCTTCGCCGGTGCCATCACCTTCCATGCCTGCCACTTCGGCTTGCGGATCCGGCGCAGCCAGACCGAGATCCCGCAGGCCGTCACCCGGACCGTGGTCTCGGCCCTGGTGGCGGTGTTCATCATCGACGGCCTCGTGGCCGCACTCTTCTACTTCTGATGATCCAGATCCGCGGCCTTGAGTTCGATTCCCCCGAGGGGCGCCTCCTGATGGAGGGCCTGGACCTGGATGTGCGGCGGGGAGCCACCCTCCTGGTGTCCGGCGCCAGCGGCTCCGGCAAGAGCCGGCTGCTGAAGGTCATGGCGGGGACGGAGCGCCCCCGGCGGGGCGAGGTGCGGATCGCAGGCCATCTGGTCTGGCCCGGCGACGGCGCCCTGTCCCTGGCGGGCCGTGTGAGGATGGGTTTCGCCTTCGCCGCGGGCGGCCTGCTGTCGAACCTCAGCCTCGAGGACAACGTGGCCTTGCCGTTGCGGTTCCTGGGGCTGCCGCCCGCGGAGGTGGCCCGCCGCGCAGGGGCGGCGCTGGAACGGCTGGGCCTTCAGCCTGTGGCGAAGCTGCGCCCCCATGCGGTCAGCGGTTCCGCGCGGAAGCATGCGAACCTGGCCCGCGTCCTGGCCCTGGAGCCGGAGCTGGTGCTGCTGGACGAGCCGCTGGAGGGGCTGGACGCGGCGGACCGGGCCCTGACCCAGGAGCTGATCCAGGCCTGGGCCGGAGATCCCGCCTGCACCCTCGTGGTGGCCTCGGAAGAGGCCCAGGCCCTTCCAGGCCTCGAGGCGGACCACCTTCAGCTGGCCCCCGCGCCGGTGCCCCTGGAGTGCCCAAGACCTTCGAAAAGCAGGACGCCCGCCTGGGGCTCTTCGTCCTCCTGGCCCTGGCGCTCTTCGTGGGCCTGCTGGTGGCGAAGAACGCCCGCGCCGTGACGGAGCGGACCTACCCGCTGGTGGTGCGCCTCGATCAGATGGAGGGGCTGGTGCCCGGCACGGACGTGCAGCTGAAGGGCTACCGGGTGGGCGCCGTGGAGCGCGTGGACATGCGGCAGGAGGGCGTGGACTACCACTTCCTGGCCACCCTGTCCGTGCGCGAGGACATCCGCCTCTGGCGCGGCACCCGCGCGGTGGTGGCGCCCAAGGGCGTGGGCAGCGTGATGCTGGACCTGCGGCTCCCGCCGCCCGGGGAGCGCACGGCCCCGCTGGTCGCGGGGGACCAGATCCCGGGCGAGGAGGGCGTGTCCCTGGGCGGCGTCCTGGAGCGCGCGGACCGCCTGCTGGCGAACCTGAACACCTCCCTGGACGCGGTGCGCGACCGCGTGCAGAAGAAGGGGCTGGGCGACCTGCTGGAGCATCCCTCCGTGGCCCAGGCCCTGCGTTCCCTGGATGCCACCTTGCGGGAGTTCCAGGCCTTGGCCAAGGAGGGCCGGGGCCTGGCGGCCCACGCGGACCGCAGCATGGGGGAGGCCGACAAGGCCCTCGGGGACCTGGAAAAGAGCCTGGGCGTGACCCGGACCCTGCTGGAAAAGCGGGCTCCCGAGCTGGACCGGATCCTGGTGCACCTCGCCTCGGTCCTCCAGCAGGCCGACGGACTGCTGATCCGCTTCCAGGCCGAAAACCATCCCGACCTGGAGGCCAGCCTCAAGACCCTCCGTCGCTCCCTGGATTCCGTGGAGGAGCTGCTTCAGCTGCTGAAGCAGAAACCCAGCCGGGCCCTGTGGGGCACCCCCAGCGAGGCAGAGCGGGAAAAAGCGAAGCGGGCGCTGGGGGCGGCCAAGGCTGCGCCGGCGCAGAAATAACGGACTCCGCTGCAGATGGCCTCTCCGGCCACCTGGATCAAATTTTGCGACCTTGTTTCAGGTTCAACGAGGCCCATGTTGAGAGCCTGTTCCAGGGGGCCCTGCGGCATGCGGGACCCCGTGGGTTTCCACCACGCGCTGCTTCGGCTGGAGGCGGAGCCTTTGTCTGTGCAGCGCCCGATTCCCGAGGAGGATCCATGGGCAGCATCGCAACCATCCACAACGGCGTGAACGTGGAGGCCCTCAACACCACCGTATCGATGGTGAAGGCCAACCCGGCCCTCGCCAAGTTCACGTTCCGGTCCAGGGCCAAGTGGATCAACGGGGCCCACTCCCAGAGCACCTTCGATTCGCTTTATGGGGCTGGCATGGAGCACCGGCGGAACACGCCGATGTTCCTCGAGGCCGACGAACCCGAGGCCCTGCTGGGAACCGACCTGGCCCCCAATGCCGGGGAGGCGGCCCTGCACGCCCTCAGCGCCTGCCTGAGCGTCACCTACGCCTACAACGCCACGGCCATGGGTCTGGACATCAGCAGCCTGAGCTTCGACATGGAGACGGATTCCGATCTCCAGGGCTTCCTGGAGCTGGACAAGGGAATCCGGCCCGGGCTTTCGCAGATCCGCGTGAAGGTGAACCTCGCCTGCAATGGCACGCCCGCGCAGATCCAGGAACTCCACGACAAGGTGATCCGCACCTCGCCCCTGTACGACACCTTCAAGAACCCGGTGGACATCCGGATGAGCCACTGAGACCAGCCCCGCCGTCCCCCGGCCCATCCCGGAGCAGCTGGCGCAGTTCCGTCAGGGAGAAGGGCTTCTGGATGGCCAGGACGGCGGGGAACTCGGCCAGCAACAGCTTCAGGTCGTTGTCCAGGAACCCGGTGGAGACGAGGATCCGCAGGCCCGGGCGCAGCTGCAGGATCCGGGGCAGGGTCTCGGCCCCGCTGAGGCCGGGCATGTTGTGGTCCAGGATCACCAGGTCGATCTCCAGCCCGGCGTCCAGCCTCCGGATGGCCTCGATGCCGCTGGAGGCTGTGTCCACGTGGTGGCCGAGCTGTTCCAGCATGACCGGAAGGATGCTCCGGATGAGTTCGTCGTCGTCCACGACCAGGATGTGGAGGGGCTGTTCCGGGGGTGCCGGGAAGGCCTCGGCGCGGGGCCGGTCGGCTTCCATCCCGGTGGCCGGGAACCGGAGCCTCACGCGGGTCCCCCGGCCCACCTCACTCTGGATGTCGAAGGTGCCGCCGTGGGCCTTCACGGTGCCGTAGACCATGGCCAGGCCCAGGCCCGTGCCGCGGCCCGGGGGCTTGGTGGTGAAGAAGGGTTCGGTGACCCGGGCCAGCAGGTCCGGCGGGATCCCCTCCCCCGTGTCCTCGACCATCAGGTTCACGAAGCCTTCTTCGCGCCAGGTTCGGATGCGGAGCATTCCCC
>JAMPXL010000131.1 GCA_023701165.1 Geothrix sp.
GGTGCGCCAGAACTTCAAGGACACGGCCCACTGGGCGCCCTTCGTGGCTGCGGGCCGGGACGGCCGGGCCAGCGTGGACCTGACGCTGCCGGACAACCTCACGGCCTGGCGGGCCACGGCCACGGCCATCACCGGCGACACCAAGGTGGGCGTGGGCCGCAGTTCCAGACCCGCCTCCAAGCCCCTGCAGGTAGCCCTCACGCTGCCGCGCACGCTGAGCGTGGGTGAAGAGGCCCGGGCCATCGCCCTGGTGCGCAACCTCTCCGGCCAGCCCATCCAGGGGAAGATCCTGCTGGAGGTCCAGAACGGCCGCTTCTCGGGCGCGCCTGAGGCCAGCTTCAGCCTGCAGGACCAGGGCGAGTACCGCTTCGCCCTGCCGCTGTTCTCCGACAAGACCGGCCCGCTCAGCGTCACGGCCCGCGTGGAGGGCGGCGGCCTGAAGGATGCCGAGCGCCAGCGCGTCACCGTGCTGGACCAGCTGGTGCCCGCCTCGCTGTCGGGCTCCCTGGTGCTGGAGGGCGGGTCCCAGACCCTCACCATCCCGGCGCCTCCGGCCGCCAAGGGCGACGCCATGCTGGTGCTCACCCCCGTGGGCAACCTGGAGCACCTGGCAGCGCCCTCGCTGCCCTATCTCATCGGGTACCCGTACGGCTGTGTGGAGCAGACGCTGTCCAGCTTCGTGCCCAACCTGCTGGTGGCGGACCTCGTGAAGCAGGGCGCCATGCCGGACCTGGACTGGAAACAGCTCACCAACCTGGACCGCAACATCCGCGACGGCGTGTTCAAGGTCTACGGCTACCAGCAGCCCAACGGCGGCTGGGGCTGGTATGCGCCCAATGACTTCGGTCTGGACGCCAACCCCCACACCACCGGCTATGCCATCCAGAGCTTCGCCACCATGCAGCGCCTGGGCTATGCGGTGGATGAGAATGTCTATCGCCGCGGGCGCATGGCCGCCATGAACCTCTTTCAGCAGGTGGCCCGGCAGGCGGACCAGGCGACCCCCGCCCAGCGCCAGCGGGGCAGCCACGGACAGCCTGCGGATCCCCAGGCGGACGCCGCCTTCCTGCTCATGTCCCTGGCCCAGACGGGCGAACCCCTGGCGGGCCTGCTGGACAGCGCCGCGGACAAGGTGCTGCGGGGCCAGTGGCCCGGCGACCACGTGCTGGCCATGGTGGCGCTGGCAGCGGCCCAGGCCAGGCACCCCAAGAGCGCCGCCCTGATCGAGCGGCTGGAGCAGCGGGCCGTGGTGAAGGGGGGACTGGCCCGCTGGGAGGGCCGCCGGGAGGTCTGGTGGAGCTACGCCTCGGGCGACGTAGTGCCCACGGTGATGGCGCTGAAGGCCCTGTGTCTGGCGCGTCCCCAGTCGCCTCTCATCCGCCAGGGCGAGACCTTCCTGGCCTCCGAGTACCGCGGCTACGGCTGGTATTCCACCTGGAGTACGGGCCAGATCGTGGACCTGCTGCCCTACCTCATGAAGGCCCGGAAGCTGGACTGGGGGCCGCTCGCCATCCAGGCGGCGGTGCAGGGCGGTCCCTCCTGGGAGTTCAAGGAACGCCCCCAGGCCCGCCGCTGGAGCGCCCGCGAGCCCCGCGCCGGCAGCTTCGCCATGGCGGAACCGAAGCCCGTCACCGTCACGGCCAGCGGCAAGGGCCTGCTGGTGTGGACCTACGCCTACCAGGTGCCGGGCAGTGCCGCGGGCACGCCGAAGGCGGACGCCTCCTCGGCCCTGCGCCTGTCGGTGACGCGGAACCTCTGGCGCCTGAAGACCCCCCAGGAGACCGGCAATGCCCGTCAGGGGTGGCTCCGCCAGCCCTGGACCGGGACCATGAAGGCCGGCGAGGAGGCCTGGATGGAGGTGTCCTTCCGCACGGACCGCGATGCGGACTACGTGATGCTGGAGGTGCCCATCCCCGGCGGCCTCAACCCCACGGTGAAGCTGGAGGGCTTCGTGCTGGAGGGGAGGCCCTTCACGGATGAAGGCGCCTCGGAGGTCTGGACAAAGCCCCGCATCGAGGTGCATGGCGACAAGGTCACGTTCCTCTTCCAGCACGCCTGGAGCTGGGACACGCACACGGTGAGGATCCTGCTGCGGGCCGGCATGGCGGGGAGCTACCGCCTCCGCCCCGCCAAGCTGAGCCTCATGTCCAACGAGGGGCAGTGGGCCACCTGCGATGGCGCCGGCCTGAAGGTGCTGGATGGAGGTGCGCGATGAGGCGCCTGATGGTTCTGCCTCTCCTGCTGGCGGCCTCCTTCCTGGGCGCGCAAAAGGCCCAGGCGCCCAAGGCTACCTATGTGCCCGATCCCAAAACGTGGCGCCTGGAGGTGTCGCCGGCCCTGGGCGGGTGGTCCAGCGGCCGCACGGTGAACCTGAGGATCAAGCTGGTGGACCCCAGGGATCCGGAACCGCCCAAGGACGAAGGGCCCGCCCGGTTCTTCTTCGAGGAGGATGAGGGCGACGGCCCCGCCCTGGAGGACACCCGCACGGCGGACCAGCTGCGCCGGGAGCGGCAGGCCCGGGAGGCTGAGGCCGTCCGCAACGCCTGGCGGTCGCGCAGCCTCCAGGTGTGGTTCAACGGCGCCACGCTGCGCTGGCAGGCCAGCGTGGGCACCACGCTCCACACGGAGCTCACGGCCCAGAACGGCGAGAACCGCCTGGAGATCCTGGAGCCGGATTCGGGGTTGAAGGTCGTCCGCAGCTGGTGGGTGTCGACGGCACGGACCCGGCTCCGCGTGGTCTCCCTCCAGGCCGGCGACGAGTACGCCAGTGGCAGCCTCCAGGTGCTGGAACCCGACGGGGCCCTGGCCGAGGGGGGCCGCCGCACGGCTTCGGGGGGCATGCTGCGCTGGTCCGGCGAGTACACCCACGAGACGCCGCCGCCGGGGACCTACACGCTGAAATGGACCAGCGGCTGGCGGGGCGGCAAGCCGGCCCGGATCAAGGTGGAGGCCCTGCTGGACGGCGGCACCGACCAGGAGCGCCGCTGGACCTGGGAATGCCTCATCCTGCCCGGGGCCGGGCCCGTGACCCTGGGGACCTTCGATGTGGAACCCTAGGCTTGTCGGCCTCCTGCTGGCCTTCGGGCTGCTGGCGGCCCAGCCGGCGCCGGAAGCCGGCCCCGGTCCTGCCGTGGTGGCGGCTTCCCAGGCCCCCGTGCTCCGGCCGGGGGAGGGCTTCGCCATCACCCTGGGGGATGGCGGGGTGCGCGCGTTCGGCGAGGCCCGCCGCGAGGCGCCCATGGGCAGCCTCGCCAAGCTGGTCTGGATGCGGCTGGAGGGCGCCGAGTGGTCCAGCGCCGGGGTCCAGTTCCGCTGCCGCGGGACAGCGGGTCCCTTCGCCTGCTGGAACCGCGCAGGGCACGGCCGGCTGGATCTGGGCCGGGCCCTCCAGGAGAGCTGCAATCTGGCCTTCCTGACCTGGATCGAAAGCTCCCGCAGGCGCTGGATCGAGGACTACGGCCCCGATGCGGCGCGGCTCCGCATGGAAGAGGCCTTTCTGCCCTTCCTGGGCCGCCGGCTGCCGCCGGGCGAGGGGCTGCCGCCCCTGACCGCCGCCTGGGTGGGCGACGGCGACCTGCTGCGCACCAGCCCCGAGGCCTTCCTGCGCTGGCTCATGGAGCCGGACAAGGCCGAGGTCATCACCTTCGGGCAGCGCTTCCTGGCGGGCTTCTGGGTCGAAGTGAAGGACCTCTTCGGCAAGGAGGGCTGGTGGTTCAAGACCGGCACCGCTCCAGTGCTGGGCGATCCCACGGCCACCAGCGCCTGGGTGGCCGGGGGCCGCGGGCCCGTCCTCGTGGTGCTGCACCTCCCCCGGGGCCGGGGCAAGCAGGAGGGGCTCGCCCGCATCCGGGAGATCCTGGGGCTGAAACCTTGATGCTGCTGCTTGTGGCGGCCCCCTCGCCGCCGTTCGCCCCCCCCATGATCGAAGGTGACGTGGCGGACCTGCCCGCGCTGGAGGAGGCCCTGCGGGTGGCGGCCGCCGCCACCGCGGCCTGCGGGCCCTGGCCTCCGGGGCCCTGGCGGGTGCGCCTGCACGGGGACGCCGCGGCTTTCGAGCGCGCCACGGCGGCGCCTCCCGGGCGCAGCGGCCAGTGGCTGGACGACACCCTCCATCTGCGCCCCTGGGAGCAGCTGCGCCGCAGGGATCTGGGCGCGGTGCTGCGCCACGAGCTGACGCACCGCCGCCTGAAGGGCAGGGCCCTGCGGCGCTGGGCGGAGGAGGCCCGCTGCCTGTGGGCGGAGGCCCACCGGCGCCCCCCGGAAGCCTGGCCCGCGGATCCCGCGGCTGCGCTCCAGGACCGGCTGGACCGGGCCCTGGCCGGAGGGACCACCCGGGAGCAGGCCTGGGCCTACCGGTGGTTGCGGGCCTGGCTGCGGCGGGATCCGTTGCCGGAGCCACCAGCTGTTGCCAAGCCGGACAGAGATGCCTGGGTGAAGGAGGCGGCCTCCCTGGAGGGCTCCATCACCGTGGTCTGGCCCGCCGAACGGTGGCGGGGCCCCATGATCGTAAATGGACAGCGATTGTCGCATCGGTCCGGACGGAGGTGGCTGTTCCGGGGCCAGGCGCGCTTCGGCCGGGAAGCTCCCGTCCAGGTTCTGGAGGGCCGGGTGGAGGTGCGCGCCGAGGCCCGCGGCTGGCGCCTCTCCTGGACGGCCTCCGAAGCCGCCTGGATCGCCGCGGCCGCGGAAGGGGAGCTGGGTGCCGATGCCCATCCCGAGGCCCAGCGGGCCTTGGCGGCCGTGCTGGCCCGCTGGCTGGAGGGCCACCGGCGGCAGCATCCCGGCGGGGTCCTCTGTCCCTTGACGCACTGTGCCGTGGTGCGGGGGGCCGCTTCGGCCAGCACGCTCCGGGCAGCTTCTTCTGCGCCACCGCTGGATCTGGATGCCCGCTGGGCCTTCTTCAC
>JAMPXL010000132.1 GCA_023701165.1 Geothrix sp.
CCACGACTTCATGAACGCTGGCGGCATCAGCGCCTTCGTGGAGCACCTGAACCGCAACAAGCCGGTCCTCCACAAGCCCCCGATCTACATCAAGGACGAGAAGCAGGACACCACCGTCGAGGTGGCCCTCCAGTGGAACGACTCCTACCAGGAGACCCTCTACTGCTTCACGAACAACATCCGCAACCGGGACGGCGGCGCGCACCTGGAGGGCTTCCGGGCCGCCATGACCCGCGTCATCAACAGCTACGCCGAGAAGAACAACCTGCTGAAGAGCGCCAAGGTGAGCCTCTCGGGCGAGGACGTCCGCGAGGGCCTGACGGCGGTGCTTAGCGCCAAGGTGCCTGACCCCAAGTTTTCCAGCCAAACCAAGGACCGCCTCGTCTCCAGCGAAGTGAAGGGCATCGTCCAGACCATCGTCTACGAGAAGCTGTCGGCGTTCTTCGAGGAGAATCCCCGGGAGGCCAAGGCCATCCTGGAGAAGGCCATCGAGGCCGCCCGCGCCCGCGAGGCGGCCCGCAAGGCCCGCGAGCTGACCCGCCGCAAGGGGGCCCTGGACGGGGGCGGCCTGCCGGGCAAGCTGGCGGACTGCCAGGAGAAGGACCCGGCCCTCAGCGAGATCTTCCTGGTGGAGGGCGACTCCGCCGGCGGCAGCGCCAAGCAGGGCCGCCACCGGGCCACCCAGGCCATCCTGCCCCTCAAGGGCAAGGTGCTGAACGTGGAGAAGGCCCGCTTCGACAAGATCCTCAGCCACAACGAGCTGCGCGTGCTCATCCAGGCGCTCGGCACGGGCATCGGCAAGGAGGAGTTCAAGGTCGAGAACCTCCGCTACCACAAGATCGTGCTCATGACCGACGCCGACGTGGACGGCTCCCACATCCGGACCCTGCTGCTCACCTTCTTCTACCGGCAGATGCCGGAGCTGGTGGAGCGCGGGCACCTCTACATCGCCCAGCCGCCCCTCTACAAGGTGAAGAAGGGCAAGACGGAGAAGTACCTCAAGGACGAGCGGGCCCTGGAGGAATTCCTCTTCAGCAAGGCCCTGGACGGCTGGAGCCTCACCCTGCCGGACGGCAGCGAACACAAGGGCGCCGTCCTGGTGCGCGAGATGAAGAAGTGGGGCGAGGTCAAGCAGCTCTACGGGAAGCTGGACCGCCGCGGCTACGCCCGGCCCCTGGTGGACGCCCTGCTGGCCGCCGGCCTCCTGGACGCCGACCGCTTCGCCAGCCGGGAAGCCCTGGAGCTCCTGGCCGCCGCCATCACCCAGCAGAAGCTGGGCACCTGCGAGCTGGAGACGACCGAAGCCGTGGAACGTGCGGCCGAGGGCGAGGATCCCGCCATCACCATCCCGGCCAGCCACCGCCTCCGGGTGGTGCGCATGCACCTGAGCCGCCCCATCACCCTCTGGCTCGACAACCAGGTGGCCCACTGGGGTGAGTTCCGCCGCCTGGCCGCCCTCCACGCCGAGCTGGCGGGGTTCCACGGGGGTGAGCTGCGGCTCCGCCGCCTGAAGGACGCCAAGGAGACGGCCAAGGACAAGGACGAGGACGGCGAGGAGGGCACCACGAAGCTCGGCAAGGAGCAGGTGTTCACCGATCCGGAGGCCATGCTGGCCATGGTCATGGAAGAGGGCAAGCGGGGCCTGGGCATCCAGCGCTACAAGGGCCTGGGCGAGATGAATCCCGAACAGCTCTGGGAGACCACCATGGATCCCGAGCGCCGCACCCTGCTGCAGGTCCGGGTGGATGACGCCGTGGAGGCCGACGAGATCTTCACCATCCTCATGGGCGATGCCGTGGAACCCCGGCGCCGCTTCATCGAGACCAACGCCTTGCTTGCGGAAAACATTGATATTTAGGCCTGCTCCGGATTCGGCCAAAGGCCGAATCCGGAGTTAGGAAAAGAAGCAAATGTTCCACGTGGAACCCCGCCGATGACTCCCCTCTTCTCCACTTCTTTCCATTACTCGGAAATCGGCCGCAGGCCGATTTCCGAGCTGTAGGACCCCATGAACCCGAATCGCATCGAGCCCCTGGAAATCGAAAAAGAAATGCGGAAGTCCTACCTGGACTACGCCATGAGCGTCATCGTGGGCCGGGCCCTGCCCGACGTCCGCGACGGCCTCAAGCCCGTGCACCGCCGGGTGCTGTTCGCCATGAAGGAGGCCGGCAACGACTGGAACCGGGCCTACAAGAAGTCCGCCCGCACCGTGGGTGACGTGATGGGTAAGTACCATCCCCACGGCGACTCGGCCATCTACGACACCCTCGTCCGCATGGCCCAGCCCTTCTCCATGCGCCATGTGCTGGTGGACGGCCAGGGCAACTTCGGCTCCATCGACGGCGACTCCGCGGCGGCCATGCGCTACACCGAGGCCCGCCTGTCCCGGCTCGCCAACGAGCTGATGGGCGACATCGACCAGGACACGGTGGATTTCGGCCCCAACTACGACGGCAGCATGGAGGAGCCCCTCGTCCTGCCCTCCCGCTTCCCCAACCTGCTGGTGAACGGCTCCCAGGGCATCGCCGTGGGCATGGCCACCAGCATCCCCCCCCACAACCTGCGGGAGTGCTGCCGGGCCCTGGTCGACCTCATCGATCAGCCGAGCCTCGCCCTCGAAGGCCTCATGGCCCACATCAAGGGACCCGACTTCCCGGGCGGCGGCCTCATGCTGGGCACCGAGGGTGTCCTGGACGCCTACCGGACGGGCCGCGGCCGCTGCGTGGTCCGCGCCAAGTCCCACGTGGAGCAGATCCGGCGGGCGGGGGACCGGGAGCAGATCGTCTTCACCGAGCTGCCCTACCAGGTGAACAAGTCCACCCTCATCGAGAAGATCGCCGAGCTGGTCCGGGACAAGAAGATCGACGGCATCAGCGACCTGCGGGACGAGTCCGACCGCGAGGGCATCCGCCTGGTGGTGGAGCTGAAGAAGAACGAGCCCAGCGACATCGTGCTCAACCAGCTCTACCAGCAGACCCAGCTCCAGAACAGCTTCCCCATCACCATGCTGGCCATCGTCAACGGCCAGCCCCGCGTGTGCACCCTCCGCGAGATCCTGCAGGAGTTCATCGGCTTCCGCCGCGAGGTGGTCACCCGCCGCACCCTGTTCCAGCTGCGGAAGGCCGAGGAGCGCCACCACGTCCTCATGGGCCTCAAGATCGCCCTGGACCACCTGGACGCGGTCATCAAGCTCATCCGCGCCGCCAAGAGCCCCGAGGAGGCCAAGGCCGGGCTCATGGCGGGGGCCTTCGCCACCGCCGCGGCCCTCAAGAAGGATCCCGCGCTCTGCCTGTCCGCCGTGCAGGCCCAGGCCATCCTGGACATGCGCCTCCAGCGCCTCACGGGCCTGGAGCGGGAGAAGATCCTCGACGAGCTGGCCGAGCTCGAGAAGACCATCGCCAAGCTCAAGGCCATCCTGGCCGACGAGGGCCTGCTCCTGAAGGTCATCAAGGAGGAGCTGCAGCAGGTGGCCGAGCAGTTCGGCAACGACCGCCGCACGGAAATCGTGGGCTACTCCGGCGAGATCCGCATGGAGGATGTGGTGCCCGACGACCCCATGGTCGTCACCATGTCCAAGGCAGGCTACATCAAGCGCACGGACCTCAACGCCTACCGCCGCCAGCGGCGGGGCGGCAAGGGCAAGGTGGGCATGAAGACGAAGGACGAGGATTTCGTCGAACAGCTCTTCATGACCAAGGCCCACGACACCCTCATGGCCTTCACGGACAAGGGCATTGTCTACGCCCTCAAGGTCTACGACCTGCCGGAGGCGGCTGCCTCCACCCGGGGCAAGCACATCCGCAACCTCATCTCCCTGAAGGACGGCGAGAACGTCGTCACCCTCATGGCCCTCCGGGACTTCCCGGAAGGGGAGAGCCTGGTCTTCGCCACCAGCGACGGCACGGTGAAGAAGTCCAGCCTGGCGGCCTACGCCAACATCCGGGCCAACGGCCTCATCGCCCTCAACATCGATGACGACAACAGCCTGGTGGCCGTGCGGCGCTCCACAGGGGCCCAGCAGATCGTGCTGGCCACGGCCCAGGGCAAGGCCATCCGGTTCCCGGAGGAGGATGTCCGCGCCACGGGGCGCGCCACCACGGGCGTCCGGGGCATGAAGCTGGCCAAGGGCGACCACATCGTGGACATGGAGGTGGCCGATCCCCTGCCGGACCTGCCGGAAGGCGTGGAGCCCGACGAAAGCACCGAGGACCACGGCATGCTGCTCACGGTCTGCGAAAAGGGCTTCGGCAAGCGCAGCCTCCTCCAGGACTACCGGCTCCAGGGCCGGGGCGGCACGGGCGTCATCAACATCCGGGCCGGGGTCCGCAACGGCCAGGTGGTGGGCTTCAAGCTGGTCAAGCCCGGGGAAGGGTGCCTCCTCATCAGCCAGGAGGGCATGGTCATCCGCTTCCTCATCGACGAGGTCCGCAAGACCGGCCGCAACGCCCAGGGCGTGGGCCTGCTCAAGCTGGCCAGCGCCGAGGACCGGGTCGTGGGCCTCGCCAAGATCGATGCCAGCGCCATGGCCCTGGACGAGGAGGAGGAGCTCCTTGATGGCGAGGTGGCCCATCCGGGTCCCGACGAGGGCGGCGAACAGCCCAAGTTGGGTTTGTAGTTCCACCGGGGAACTCGGCATACGCAGAACAGCGCGGGCTTGCCCGCGCTGTTCTGCGTTAGAGGTACGAGGCCCAGTCGCCGTCCAGCAACTCCACGGCCTCCCGCTCCAGCCGGGGCAGGCGTTCCACATGGAACACGTAGACCCAGGCGCGGTACCGGGCGCCGCCTTCCAGGGCCACGGGCAGGATCTCGCGGGTGAAGAGGCCTTCCTCCACGCCCTCCAGGGGATCCAGGTCCGCCAGGGCGGATTCCAGGTCGGCCTCGTCGTCATAGCCCACGAAG
>JAMPXL010000133.1 GCA_023701165.1 Geothrix sp.
CTTGTAGAATCAAGGGTTCTACCGGAGTTTCGCCATGCCCTTCCAGCCCCTGACCCAGGAACCCGAGATCCAGCGCCGCTGGCTCGAGTCCGGCGCCTTCCGCGCCAAGCGGTCCGGGGAGCTGCTGCCGGGCTCCAAGACCTTCTACATGCTGGTGATGCTGCCCTACCCCAGCGGCCGCATCCACATGGGGCACGTGCGCAACTACACCCTGGGCGACGTGACGGCCCGGTTCCGCCGCATGCGGGGCTACGAGGTCATGCACCCGCTCGGTTGGGACAGCTTCGGCCTGCCGGCGGAGAACGCCGCCATCAAGCACGGCATCCACCCCGCCATCTGGACCCGCGCCAACATCGAGGAGATGAAGGGGCAGATCCAGAAGATGGGCATCAGCTACGACTGGGACCGCGAGATCGCAAGCTTCCAGGACGACTACTACCGCTGGAACCAGTGGCTCTTCCTGAAGATGTGGGAGCAGGGCGATGTCTTCCGCGCCATGCGCACCGTGAACTGGTGCGAGGAGCTGGGCACCGTGCTCGCCAACGAGCAGGTGGTGGATGGCAAGGACGAGCGGACGGGTTTCGCCGTCACCCAGAAGCCCCTGGAGCAGTACTTCTTCAAGACGACCAAGTATGCCGACGAGCTGCTCGAGTGCCTCGACAGCCTCGACTGGCCCGAGAACGTGAAGACCATGCAGCGCAACTGGATCGGCAAATCCGAAGGCGCGCGGCTGGCCTTCGACCTTGAGGTGGGTGGTCAGATCGAAGTCTTCACCACGCGTCTCGATACGCTCTTCGGTGTGACGTTCATGGCCCTCTCCACGGAGCACCCCGTCATCGAAAGGGCCGCAGAAAGCGACGCGGCGCTCAAGGCCTTCTGCGATCAGGTGGCCGCTGTGAGCCGCGAGGAGCGCCTCACCAGCGATGTGAAGCTGGGGCATCGCACCGCCCTATCCGTGATCCACCCCTTCACGGGCGAAAAGGTGCCGGTCTTTGCCGCCAACTACGTGCTCATGGACTACGGCACCGGTGCCGTCATGGGCGTGCCTGCCCACGACGAGCGCGACCACGAGTTCGCGCTGAAGTACGGCCTGCCCATTCCCAAGGTCATCGAGTCCGAGAGCGAGTGGGACCTGGGCACCCTGGTGAACAGCGGCGAGTTCACGGGCCTGAAGAGCGAGGATGCGATCACGGCCATGCTGGCCAAGCTGGGCGCCCGCGCCGAGAAGACCACCACCTACAAGCTCAAGGACTGGGGCCTCAGCCGCCAGCGCTACTGGGGCACGCCCATCCCCACGGTGCATTGCGATAGTTGTGGCGTGGTGCCCGAAAAGGCCGAGAACCTGCCGGTGCGCCTGCCTGAAGACGTGGCCTTCACGGGCGTCGGCCCTTCGCCCCTCACCACCTCCAGGTCCTTCCTCGACTGCGCCTGCCCGGCCTGCGGCAAGCCCGCCCGCCGCGAAACTGACACCATGGACACCTTCGTGGACAGCAGCTGGTACTGGCTGCGCTACCTGGATCCGAAGAACACCGAGCTGCCCTTCGCCAAGGCCGAAAGCGACGCCTGGATGCCCGTGGACCTCTACGTGGGCGGCATCGAGCACGCCACCATGCACCTCATCTACGCGCGCTTCTTCTACAAGGTGCTGCGCGACCTGGGCCTGGCCTCGGGGCCCGAGCCCTTCCAGAAGCTCATCTGCCAGGGCATGGTGCTCAAGGACGGTTCGAAGATGAGCAAGTCCAAGGGCAACATCGTGGACCCCGATGAGGTCATCTCGAAGTACGGGGCCGACGCCCTGCGGCTCTTCATGATCTTCGCCGCTCCCATCGAGAAGGAGATCGACTGGACGGGCTTCGAGGGCATCGAAGGCGCCAGCCGCTTCCTCAAGCGCGTGACGCGCATGGTGGAGGACCAAGCCGTCACCGTCGAGGCGCTGCCCACCAAGGACCAGCTCAGCGCCGAGGAGAAGGCCCTCCTCATCAAGCTCAACCAGACCATCCAGCGCCTCACGGACGACCTGGAGCGGCGCTACCAGTTCAACACCGTGGTGTCGGGACTCATGGAGCTGTCCAATGCCCTGGGCGACCTTCCGGGCAGCGTCCCCCACCGCGGGGCGGTCATGCAGCATGCGCTGGAGGCCTTCGTGCGCATGATGTCCCCCGTGGCGCCCCACGTGGCGGAGCAGCTCTGGGCCCAGCTCGGGAAACCGGGCCTCTGCATGCAGGCCGCCTGGCCCGAGGCCGATGCCCAGTACCTGGTGGCCGACGAGGTGCTGGTGGTGGTGCAGGTGAACGGCAAGGTGCGCGGCCGCATCACCATCCCCGCCGGGGCCGCCGAGGACCAGCGCCGCGACGCCGCCCTGGCCTGCGCCGAGGTCCAGCCGCACCTGGCGGGCAAGGAGATCGTGAAAGTGGTCCTGCCTCCCGGCGGCAAGCTGGTGAGCATCGTGGTGAAAGGCTGATCCCCGTGACCAAGCACCTCCCCCCCGTCGTCGATTCCGTCCTGGACCTGGTGGGGAACACCCCCCTGCTGCGCCTCACGCGCTTCGCACCGGAGTTCCAGCTCTTCTCCAAGCTCGAGTACCTGAACCCCGGCGGCAGCGTGAAGGACCGCATCGGCGTGGGCATGATCCGCGCCGCCGAGGCCCTGGGCCAGATCCAGCCCGGGATCAGCACCATCATCGAGCCCACGGCCGGCAACACCGGCGTGGGCCTGGCCATCGCGGCCAAGGCCCTGGGCTACCGCTGCATCCTCTGCGTGCCCACCAAGTACAGCCGCGAGAAGATGATGCTCATGAAGGCCCTGGGCGCCGAGCTGGTGCTCATCCCCAAGGACAAGGGCATGGTCGGTGCCATCGAAAAATGCAAGGAGCTGGCCGCCAGCATCCCCCACGCCTTCGTGCCCCAGCAGTTCGACAACCCCAGCAATCCCGACAGCCACTACGCCACCACGGGCCCGGAGATCTGGGAGCAGATGGAGGGCCGTGTCGATGCCGTGGTGCTGGGCGCGGGCAGCGGCGGGACCTTCACGGGCATCGCCCGCTACCTGAAGGAGAAGAACCCGAAGATCCAGGCGGTGGTGGTGCAGCCTGTGGGGTCGGTCTACTGCGGCGCGCCCCTGAAGGAGTGGGTGGTGGAAGGCGTGGGCAACGGCTTCATCCCTGCCAGCCTCGACCTGTCCATCGCCGATCAGATCATCGATGTGGCGGATGCCGACAGCCTGGCGACGGCCCGGGAGCTCATCGCCACCGAGGGGTGCCTCGTGGGGGCCTCCAGCGGCGCCAACGCCTGGGCGGCGCGGGAAATCGCCAAGGCCCTGCCTGCTGGAGCCCGCATCGTGACCCTCTTCCCCGATGGCGCCGAGCGCTACATGTCCAAGCAGCCCGTGGCCGACCTGGAGCTCTGATGACCCTTTCCCCCCGCGACCTCGTGGCCAGCCTGCTGGATGCCGGCGCCGTGCGCCTCCAGCCCATGGCCCCCTTCACCTGGGCCAGCGGCCTGAAATCCCCCATCTACTGCGACAACCGCCAGCTGCTGGGCTTCCCGGAGGCCCGGGGCCTGATCGTGGAGGCGCTGGTGGCCCGCACGGCGAGCTTCGCGCCCACCCTCATCGCGGGGGCCGCCACGGCGGGCGTGCCCTGGGCGGCCATGGTGGCCGATCGCATGGGCCTGCCCATGGCCTACGTGCGGCCCACGCCCAAGAACCACGGCATGGGCCGCCAGGTGGAGGGTCCCCTGGCCGAGGGCCACCGCGCCGTGCTCATCGAGGACCTGATCTCCACGGGCATGTCCAGCCTCAAGTGCGCGGACGCGCTCCGGGCCGAGGGCGCGGAGGTGCCTGCCGTGCTGGCCCTCTTCAGCTACGGCCTGCCCCAGGCGGAGAAGGCCTTCGCTTCTGCGCACATCGGTTTCGACGTGCTCGGTTCTTTCGAGGTGCTGTCCGACGAAGCGGAGCGCCGGGGAATCCTGGACGCCTCTGGATTGGCCGCCCTCAAGGACTGGCGATCCGATACCGTGGCCTGGAGCCGCGCCCGCGGCGGGGCGTAGGCGCCGATCCATACCCGCGAAAGGCTGGGACAGGATTAACAGGATGAAAAGATGGATTAACAGGATTAAAGAAGAAAAACTATTCTGGTTTTGCCCACGTCATTTGATTTTTTGAACCCTGTCAATCCTTCAAAATCCTGTTAATCCTGTCCCCGCTTTTTTCGAGGTTCGATCATGAAGCTCTACACGCGCACCGGCGACGACGGATCCTCGGGGCTCTTCGGCGGCGAGCGGGTGAGCAAGTCCCACCTGCGGCTGGTGGCCTACGGCACGCTGGACGAGCTGAACAGCGTCATGGGCCTGCTCTGCCTGCACGCCACGGCGCCCTGCGCGACCCGGGAGACCCTCCAGCGGATCCAGCACGACCTCTTCGTGCTGGGTGCCATCCTCGCCACGCCCGCCTCCCGCCAGGAGCTGCTGGGGGCCCGCATGAGCACCCCCACCTGGGCCCTGGGGGACATGGAGGCGGACATCGACCGCCTCACGGCCCTGGCCCCGCCCATGACCGCCTTCGTGCTGCCTGGGGGGACCGCCGCCTCCGCCCATGCCCACCTGGCCCGCACGGTCTGCCGCCGGGCCGAGCGCGAGGTGGTGGCCCTCGCCCAGGAGGAATCCCTGAATCCGGCGGTTCTGGCCTACCTGAACCGGCTCAGCGACTGGCTCTTCGCCCTCGCCCGCGCCGAGAACGCCACCGCTGGCGTGGCTGATGTCCTGTGGATGCCCAAGGACTGATTGCGCCTGGATCCTGTTTCCCTGAGGCAAAAAGAACGGGCCCTTCCGGGCCCGTTCTTTTTGCGGTCGTGGGTTCCGGTTAGAACTGGAACTTCACGCCGAACC
>JAMPXL010000134.1 GCA_023701165.1 Geothrix sp.
CGCCACCTTCTACCACTACTTCCGCCTCCAGCCCCGGGGCCGGTACCTCATCAACGTCTGCCTCGGCACCGCCTGCTACGTGAAGGGGGCGGAGAAGGTGGCCCAGAAGCTCACGGACGAGCTGGGCATCCGCTTCGGCGAGACCAGCAAGGACGGCATCTTCAGCCTGGAGAGCACCCGCTGCGTGGGCACCTGCGGACTGGCCCCCGTGGTGATGATCGGCGACGAGGTCCACGGCCCCCTCACCCCCAGCCAGATCCCCAACCTGCTGGAGAGCTACCTGGCCCGGGCCGCCGAAGACCTGGTGGCGGCCTCAGACGCCGGGCATCCATAGGGCGTCATTGAATTCAAAGCACAGCAAGGTACTGACCAGCGGCTTCAGACGTCTGAAGCCAACCGGTAGATCTCGGAGGCGGACACGCCCAGGTGCTTGGCCAGGGGCTTCACCGCCTCCCGCTGGGTCATGCCCCCCTCGCGGGCGGCGGCCAGAAAGGCCTTGGCCCAGTCCGGCAGCTCGAAGCCATCGAAGCCGGCCTCCACTTCGGTGACGATCCGCTTGGCGCTGGCGCCCGCCAGCACGAGCACCATCTCGCCCCGGTCCTCGCGGCCCAGCTGGACCTTCACCTGGGCGGGTGTGCCGCGGTACCAGGTCTCGTGCAGCTTGGTCAGCTCCCGGCCCAGGGCGATCTCCCGGTCCGGCAGCAGCGCCTCCAGGTCCGCCAGGGTTTCGTGGATGCGGTGGGGCGTCTCGAAGACGACGACGGTCTCCTCCTCGGCGCCCAGCTTCTTCAGGAGGGTGCGGCGGGGTTCGCTGCGGTTGGGCAGGTAGCCCCAGAAGCCGAAGGCGTGGCAGGGCAGGCCCGAGGCCACCACCGCCAGCAGCACCGCCGAGGCGCCCGGCAGCACCGTGACCTTGGCGCCGGCGGCCCGGGCGGCCCGGGCGATCTCGAAGCCGGGATCGTTGATGCCGGGCATGCCCGCATCGCTGCAGTAGGCCACGGTGCGGCCCGACCCCAGCTCCAGGCCCATCCGCTCGTAGGCCCCGGCCCCCGCGTGGTCATCGAAGCGCAGCAGGGGCTTCTCGATGCCCAGGTGCTTCAGCAGGCCGCCTGTGCGGCGGGTGTCCTCGCAGGCCACCAGGTCGGCCCCGGCCAGGGCCTCCTTGGCGCGGTCCGTGAGATCGCCCATGTTGCCGATGGGGGTGGGGACGAGGATCAAGTGGCCAGCCATGGCTTCAGTCTGGCAGCCTCTAGGGGCTGTTTTCAAAGTGGGGCGTGGCCGTGACGTCGTCCAGCCGCGCCCATGGCAAGGCGGAGGCCGAAGGGCGATGCGGGACATCGTTCGAGGCCGCCAACGTAGCCAGGGGTGCGGCTGGGCGGCGTCCCGGAGGGCAAGGGGCGGCGCCCGGCGCGATGCTGCGTCAAGCTCCTCACCGATAGAACCACTATCGCCTTCGTCGCTTTCCTTGCCTCGCTTGGGCGGCGCCCCTTGCGCGGTCGCACCCCACTTTGAAAACAGGCCCTAGGTCACCCGCTCCAGCTGCCGTTCGCTGCGGATCAGCCGGCTGTAGGCCATGCCCGTGTGGTACCAGTGCAGGAGGAAGGCCTCCTGGAGGGCCCGCTCCCACCAGCGCAGGCTCCCGGGATGCGGCAGGCAGTCCGGGGCGGGGCTGCACCGCACCTCCAGATCCAGGCCCAGGGCCGTGGCTTTGGCGCGGGCGAGGTGCAGGGGGTCGGACACCAGCAGCAGGGTGCGCCAGCCCTCCCGGCGCAGGTGGATCCGCACATTGAAGAGGTTCTCCAGCGTGTGCTGGCTGCGGTCCTCCAGAAGGATGGCCTCCGGGGGGATCCCCCGGGCCAGCAGCCATTCCCGCGCGGCCTCAGCCTCACTGCGGCGGGCGCTGCCCGTGGTGCCCCCCGCCACGAAGATCCGTGGCGCGAGCCCCTGGCGCCAGAGGGCCTCGGCATGGACCAGCCGCGCCTGGAAGACCGGGGTGAGCCAGTCGTCCACCAGGCGCCGCCCCAGCACCAGGATGGCGTCGGCGGAGCGGGGCTCATCGCCCGCCGCCCCCTTCAGCACCTGCCGCAGGCGATG
The DNA here is from genome assembly GCA_023701165.1 of Geothrix sp. GTDB lineage: Bacteria > Acidobacteriota > Holophagae > Holophagales > Holophagaceae > Geothrix. Next base: position 2,095 of record JAMPXL010000134.1, read on the forward strand.
GGCCCAGGGCAGGCCCAGCAGGGCCAGACCCGTGGCCGCCGCCAGGCCCAGCGAGGCCACCCCGCCCGGGCCGAGCTTCTGCCAGAAGCTGGCTCGGGGCGGGGCGGCGAAAGGCTGCGTCATTTGACCGGCGGGATGCCTAGGCGTCCGACCGCTTCTCGACCTTCTTCCGCTCGTTGGTGTCCAGCACGCGCTTGCGCATGCGGATGAAGTTCGGGGTCACTTCCACCAGCTCGTCGGCCTCGATGTACTCCAGGGCCTGCTCCAGGGTGTGCTCCCGGGGCGGGGTGAGGCGGGTGGCCTCGTCGCTGCCGCTGGCCCGCATGTTCGAGAGCTTCTTGCCCTTGGCCACGTTCACCACCAGGTCGTTCTCGCGGGCGTGCTCGCCCACGATCATGCCCTCGTAGCACTTGGTGCCGGGATGGATGAAGATGACGCCGCGCTCTTCGAGGTTCATGAGGGCGAAGCCCACGGACTCGCACTGCTCCATGCTGATGAGCACGCCGTTCTTGCGGCCCGGCAGGTCGCCCTTGTGGGGGCCGTAGTGGCTGAAGAGGCTGTGGATGATGCCTTCGCCCCGGGTGTCGGTCATGAACTCGCTGCGGAAACCGATGAGGCCGCGGCTGGGGATCTTGAAGTGCAGGCGCAGGCGCCCGCCCTCGTTGCCCATGTCCTGCATCTCGGCCTTGCGGTTGCCCATGTGCTCCATGGTCACGCCCATGTAGGCCTCGGGGATGTCGATGGTGACGTCCTCGTAGGGTTCCATCTTCTCGCCGGTGGCGGGATCGATGTGGAGGATCACTTCCGGGCGGCTCACGCAGAGCTCGAAGCCCTCGCGGCGCATGGTCTCGATGAGCACGGAGAGGTGCAGCTCGCCGCGGCCGCTCACCTTGAAGGAATCCGGGCTGTCCGTGTCCTCCACGCGCAGCGCCACGTTGTGCTGGAGCTCCTTCTGGAGGCGCTCGCGGATGCGGCGGCTCTGGACGTGCTTGCCGTCCTGGCCCGCGAAGGGACCGGCGTTCACCATGAACATCATGGAGATGGTGGGCTCGTCGATGTCCACGTACTCCAGGGCCGTGGGATTCGACGCGTCCGCGATGGTCTCGCCCACGCGGATGTCGGCGATGCCCGCAATGGCCACGATCTCGCCGGCGCTGGCCTCCGTGAGGTTGACGCGGGTGAGCCCTTCGAAGCCGTAGAGCTGGGTGATCTTCTGCTGCTGGATGGATCCGTCGCGCTTGACCAGGCCCACGCTGTCACCCACGCGGATGCGGCCGTTCACGATGCGGCCGATGCCGATCTGGCCCACGAAGTCGCTCCAGTCCATGAGGGTCACGAGCATCTGGAGGGGCGCCTCGGGGCTGCCCGTGGGATGGGGGCAGTGCTTCACGATGCTGTCGAAGAGGGGATCCAGGCTGTCGCTGGCGTCGTTCATGTCCAGCATGGCGTAGCCCATCTTGGCGCTGGCGAAGACGCAGGGGAAATCCAGCTGTTCTTCCGTGGCGCCCAGTTCGATGAGCAGCTCGAAGACCTGGTCCTGGGCCCACACGGGGCGGGCGCCGGGGCGGTCCACCTTGTTGATGACGACGATGGGCCGCAGGCCCAGGGCCAGGGCCTTGCGGGTGACGAACTTGGTCTGGGGCATGGGGCCGTCGAAGGCATCCACCACCAGCAGCACGGAATCCACCATGCTGAGCACCCGCTCCACCTCGCCGCCGAAATCGGCGTGGCCGGGGGTGTCCACGATGTTGAAGCGGTAGCCGCCCCAGTGCAGGGACGTCGTCTTGGCGAGAATGGTGATGCCGCGCTCGCGCTCCTGGTCGTTGCTGTCCATGGCGCGTTCCTGGACGCGCTGGTTGTCCCGGAACATGTGGGCGCCCTTGAAGAGGGCGTCCACGAGGGTCGTCTTGCCATGGTCGACGTGGGCAATGATGGCGAGGTTGCGGATCTTCTCGAGGGGGGTCATCTGGCTCCCGGGCAGCCCAGGCACGGGCCGGGCAGAACCATAGATTTTACCAGAGATTTCAGTGTTTTCCGAGCGGGGATTGCAAGACGCTTCCTTTCACGGCCCAGGGGTCTAAGATAAGCGGACCCAAGCCGGGAGACTCCATGCACATCAACGAACTGCTCACCGTGGTCTGCGAGCAGGGCGCCAGCGACCTCCAACTCAAGGTCGGCAACCACCCCATCGCCCGCATCCGGGGGAAGCTGACCCCCATGACCCAGTTCACGCGGCTGGTGCAGGAAGACACCATCGCCATGGCCTACGCCATCATGGCCAGCGACAAGCAGAAGGCCAAGTTCAAGGAGAGCCTCGACCTGGACCTCGCCTACTCGGTGCCCAGCCTGGGCCGCTTCCGCTGCAACATCTTCAACCAGCGGGGCACCGTGGGCCTGGTGCTGCGCGTGATCCCCCGGAAGATCTACACCATCGACGACCTGATGCTCCCCAGGGTCCTCAAGACCATCTGCGAGGAGCAGCGCGGCCTGGTGCTGGTGACGGGCACCACGGGCTCGGGCAAGTCCACCACCCTGGCGGCCATGATCGACCTCATCAACGCCACCCGCACCGAGCACATCCTCACCATCGAGGATCCCATCGAGTACCTGCACCGGGACAACCTCAGCATCGTGAACCAGCGCGAGGTGGAGGCCGACTGCAAGACCTTCTCGTCCGCCCTGCGCGCCGCCCTCCGCCAGGATCCCGACGTGATCCTCGTGGGCGAGATGCGCGACCTGGAGACCATCGA
>JAMPXL010000135.1 GCA_023701165.1 Geothrix sp.
ATCCCTTTGGCGGTAGACCCCCTGTCCCCAGCACTCGCTGGGCGAGAGGTGCCCAATGGATCCCGGCTACTACGTGGCAGCAGGCAGCTTGAAGGCCCGGGCCTTCCAGCTGGAAGTGGTGGCGAACAACCTGGCGAACGCGGCGACGGTCAGCTACAAGCCCGACCAGCCGTTCTTTGCCGTGTTCAACAAGGCGGCGGGAAGTGGGCGCAGGCTGCCCCTGAGTGGCTACCTGAACGATGGCGTGGTGTTCGGGGAAACCGGGGTGGTCAATGAGCAGGGCGTGCTGCGGCCCACGGGCCGCCCCCTGGACCTGGCCGTCGAGGGCAATGGCTTCCTGGTGGTGCGGACGCCCGCCGGAGATCGTGTCACCCGGGATGGCCGGCTCCAGATGGGCCAGGACGGCCAGCTCCAGGCCATGGATGGCAGCCCGTTGCTCGGCAAAAATGGCCAGCCCATTGCCGTTGACGTGAAGAACGGGAACATCTCCATCACGGCCGATGGCACGGTCCAGCAGAAGGACCAGGTGCTGGGCCAGCTGGACCTCAAGGCCTTCGAAAAGCCCGGCGCCCTCAAGCGCACGGGGGCCCTGCGCTTCGATCCCACGGGCGCCGCGGAGGCGCCCCTGAAGGGCGGCGTCACCCAGGGCCACCTGGAGGCCAGCGCCGTGGATACCTCCACCACCATGGTCGAACTCATCCGCCTGAACCGGCTCTATGAGCTGAGCCTCAAGGTGGCCTCGACGCTCACCAACGACCTGGATTCCAGGTCCATCAACGACGTGGCCATCAGCCGCTAGTCCCCGGTTTCCAGCGATACGAACAGGAGGTTCCCATGATGCGTGCAATGTGGTCGGCCGCGGCCGGCATGAATGTCCAGCAGTACAACATGGACACCATTTCCAACAACCTGGCCAACGTGAACACCACGGGCTTCAAGAAGGCCCGGGCGGAGTTCCAGGATCTGCTCTACCAGACCGTGAACTTGGCGGGCACGAACTCCAGCAACAGCACCTCCATCCCCGCGGGCATCCAGCTGGGCCACGGCGCCAAGCTGCAGAGCCTCATGCGCCAGTTCACCACAGGCAACCTGCGCCAGACCGCCAACCGCTTCGACATGGCCATCGAGGGCGACGGGTTCTTCCGCGTCACGCAGCCGGACGGCACCCTGGCCTACACCCGCGACGGCGGCTTCACCACGGATCAGAATGGTGCCCTGGTGAACGCGGCGGGCTACCAGCTGGATCCCCAGATCACCATCCCCCAGGACACGCTGAGCGTGACCATCGCGCCGGATGGCACCGTGAGCGTCACCCAGCCGGGCCAGACCCAGCCCCAGCAGGTGGGCCAGATCACGCTCTCCCACTTCATCAACCCCGCGGGCCTGAACCAGCTGGGCCGCAACCTGCTGCAGCCCACCCTGGCCAGCGGCGAGGCCATCGACGGCACGCCGGGCTCGGACGGCATCGGCACCATCAACCAGGGCTTCCTGGAGGTCTCCAACGTGGATGTGGCCGAAGAGATGGTGAACATGATCATCGGCCAGCGGGCCTACGAGGCGAACTCGAAGACCATCAAGACCGTGGACGACATGCTCAGCCTGCTGAACAACCTCAAGCGGTAGACCCGTGAGAGCCGCCGCCCTGCTCCTGCTTCCCCCTGCGCTCCTGGCCCAGGCCCCGGCGGCTTCCCCCGTCGAGCGCCTGGCGGACGCGGCCCTGGCCTTCGCCCAGGCGGAGGCGGCGAAGCTGGGCGGCGAGCACCGCTTCAAGGTGGCCCAGCCGCCCCGGGTGCTCATCAGCCGGACGGGAACGATCACCTTCGAACCCTCCCACCTCAGCAAACGCGAACCCCTGGGCCGCTTCTTCGTGGTGGTGGCCCTCAAGGTGGACGGTGAAAAGGTGGGCATGGCCCGGGTGGACCTCGAAGGCACCTGGGTGGGGACGGTGTTGCGGGCCAAGGGCGACCTGGCCCGGAAGACGGAGCTTTCCGGGGATCAGGTGGAGCCGAGCCCCTTCGAAGGCGTGCCGCCCGAAGGCGCTCTCACGGAGATCCCCGAAGGCCAGCGGCTCATGCGTTCCGTAGTCGCGGGCCGCATCCTCACCCGGGCGGACCTGGAGACCATCCCCCTCATCCAGTCCGGAGACAAGGTCCGCCTGACGGCGACCCATGAGTCCCTCAGCATCAGCCTGGACACCACGGCCCGCAGCCGGGCGGGGCTGGGCGACCGGGTGCGGCTGGAGGCCCCCGGGGCCCGCCGCACGGTCACGGCCATCGTCACGGGTCCCGGCGAGGCGCGGTTGCAGTAGTTTATTCCCTTGGACTGGAAGGCATCCGATCGTATTCTGGTCCCTTGCGCAAGGAGGAGCCCATGGCTCACGAACACGGACCGGACTGCAACCACGATCACGACGATTCCTTCGAAATCGAGGTCGTTGAACTCGAAGACGAGAATGGCGAAAAGGAAGAGTTCGCGATCCTGGAAGAGCTCGAGTTCGAAGGCCGCAACTTCGCCATCCTGGCGCCCCTGGCTGAGCTGCAGGCTCAGGAGGAGGGCACCGCGGATCCCGAAGAGGGCCTGAGCCTGGAGATCTTCGAGGTGAAGGACGACATGTTCACGCCCCTCGAGGACGAGGAACTGGCCGAGCGCCTCATGAAGCACCTCGACGAGCAGGAAGCCAAGCTCAAGGCCGAGGAAGAGAAGGACTGAACCATCACCCTTACCGATTGCGAAGGCCCCCGGTCGGGGGCCTTCGTGCGTTTGGAAAGGAACGGGGGGTTACCGTTCAGTACCTTCGGCGGCGTAGGACTCGATCCCTTCCTGGGTGGGTTCAATGGCCTTCTGGCCCGGCCTCCAGTTTGCGGGGCAGACCACCCCACTGGTCTCAGTGGTGGTGATGGCGTCCAGCAGCCGCAAGGTTTCATCCACGCTGCGCCCCAGATCGTTGTGGTTGATGGTGATGTGCTTGAGAATCCCCTTGGTGTTCACGATGAAGAGGCCGCGCATGGCCTGCCCGCTTTCTTCGGCGAGCACCCCATAGCTTGTCGCAGCCTCCCGTTTCGGGTCGCTGAGCAGCGGGTAGGTGACTCCCATGACCCCTCCCTGTTTCCGGTTCAGGCGGGTCCACGCATGATGGCTATAGAGGGAGTCCACACTGATTCTCAGCACGACCGCGTCCCGTTTCCAGAACTCTTCGATGGCATCCGAAAAGGCCAGGATCTCCGTGGGGCAGACGAAGGTGAAATCTGCGGGATAGAAGAGTAGCACCACCTTTTTCTTGCCCTTGAAATCCGAAAGGCGGATCTCCTTGAAGGTTCCGCCCACCAAGCCCATCAGCCTGAAATCCGGGGCGAGTTTTCCGACCTGTGCGTTCATGGCGATCCCTCTTTCAGCCTTCTTGCCTCTCTCTCGGTTGGAGGTAGAAGGAAGCTGAGTACGGGGAGGGAGGTCTGCAGCCGAGCAGGCGCCGATCTCCGCTCCCTCTGTCGTAATCTTGGGGCATGTTGTCCGACCCGATCCGTTTCGATGGCCGCATCCTCTTCCTTACGGAGGATCCGGAACGGATCCTCCGCCAGTTGCATGGCGAGGACCTGGAACTGGACGAGGCGCTCCCCCTCCGCGACCAGATCAGCACCGACGAGATCACGCCGGCCTTCATCTGCTACCACTACGACGAGAAGCTGGGCGACTTCCCCTACCTGGGCCTGAAGTGTGGCGAGGCCTTTCCCGTGAAGGAGGGCTCCGTCCGTGCTGGGGGGTTTACCGTCAGCGTGGCCGGGAAACGCCGGGGCAAGGGCAGCAGCCGGGAGGCCAGTCCCTACGCGGAGCAATGCGCGGGCGTCCGTCTGGTGATCGCCGAGAGCTTCGAGCGCATCTACCGCCAGAACGCCCAGAACCTGGGCCTGCTCACGAGCACCGACTTCGGCCTGATCCCGCGCATCCGCCGGGGCGAGGCCATCCCTCTGGCGGAGTTCACGACGGGCCTGGATCCCGTCACGGCCGAGATCGTGCGCCGCGGTGGCCTCTTCGCCTACAACGCCGCCCGGCTCAAGGGCGAGGTGGTGCCGCCGCGGCCCAGCCCTGCGCCGCGGCCCATGACCTACGCGGAGAAGCTGCTGGCCCGCCATGCGGTGGTGGATGCCGCAGCCCGGCGGGCGGGCCTGCCCGCGGTGAAGCCCGGTGATGGCCTCTTCGTGCAGGCGGACTGGCGCTTCAGCCATGAGTACGTGACGCCCATGGCCGCGAGCTTCCTGGAGAAGGCCCTGGGGCCGGATGCCGCGCTGCGGGATCCCGGCAGCATCCTGGCCTTCCGGGACCACCTCACCTTCCTGCACCACAGCATGAAGGCCGAGCACCGCGCCATGGGCCTGCTGACGGTGGCGGAGGCCCTGAAGCCCGCCCAGGAGGCCTTCTGCGCGAAGCACGGCATCCGGCTCCACGGCGAGCTTCCGGATGGCTCCGGCAGCGAGGGCATCTGCCACGCCCTCATGGCTGAGCGCTATGTGCTGCCGGGTCAGGTGGCCGTGGGCACGGATTCCCACACGCCCCACGCGGGGGCGCTGGGCTGCCTCGCCTTCGGCATCGGCACCACGGACATCGCGAACGCCTGGGTGACGGGCGATGTGCGCGTGACCGTGCCGCCCACGCTGCGGGTGCGCCTGAACGGGCGCCTGCGCACTGGCGTGTCCGCCAAGGACCTGGCGCTCCACCTGCTGGCCCGGCCCCTCATCCGCGAGGGGGGCGCCATCGGCCACGTGATCGAATACATGGGCGAGGGGCTGCGGGACCTGGATACCGATGAGCGCGCCACCCTCACCAACATGGCCGCGGAGAT
>JAMPXL010000136.1 GCA_023701165.1 Geothrix sp.
GATCGGCGATGGAGAAGCTCTCGCCGCTGCTGGCGTAGCCGAACTCGTCCACCAGCTTCGTCATCACCTCGATGGCCTCGCGGGCGGTCTTGGCGCGCTCCAGGGCGATGTAGATGAGGCTGCCGTAGTCGATGATGCCGGTGGGGGCGGCCAGGTCCTTGCGCCCGCCGAAGGTGGTTTCGGCGATGGCGAGCTGGTGCTCGTTCATGTTGCCCACGCGGGTGTAGGTGACGGGCGCCTCGGGGATGCGGCCCAGCAGCTTGCCCGTGTCGAAGGTGAAGCCGCTGTCCCACTCGCGGATGTCGCGCATCTCGCCCGGCAGGTGGCGGCCCCCGCGCTTGAAGTAGAGCTCGCCGTAGAGCGTGTGGCTGTCGGCGGCGTAGGTGATCATGGTCGAGCCGTCCTTGCTCGCGCCCTTGGTCACGAGCAGGTTGGTGCAGGCCTCCAGGGCCGCGCCGGCGGCGAGGAGGGTGGCGAGGAGGACGAGGGGGCGCAGGCGCATGGGACTCCTTGGCGGGACGGGGTTCAGGGATGCTACCAGATGGCCGTGGGGGACTGTCCGGAGGGGGGTGGCTCGCAGCCGAAGGCCTTCCGGAACTCGGGGAAATCGGCCACGGGGCCCAGCACGCGCCACCGCACGGGGGCGTGGACATCGGAGGCCACCTGCATGCGCAGGGCCTCGGGGCGCTGGTTGGTGCGCCAGCCCTGGGCGAAGGCGATGAAGAACCGCTGGTCGGGGGTGAATCCGCCGATGGGCTTCAGGTCCTTGCCCTTCGTGGCCAGTTTGAAGGCTTCAAAGGACACGCGGAGTCCGCCGATGTCCGCGATGTTCTCGCCCAGGGTCAGCTTGCCGTTGATGCGCAGGCCCGGCAGCACTTCGAAGGCGTCGTACTGCTGCACGATGTGCTGAGCCCGGGCTTCGAAGCGCCTGGCGTCCTCGTCGGTCCACCAGGCCTTCAGGTTGCCCTGCCAGTCGTACTGGCGGCCCTGGTCGTCGAAGCCGTGGGTCAGCTCGTGGCCGATGGTGGAGGCCAGGGCCCCGTAGTTGGCGGCGTCGTCGGCCTTCTCATCGAAGAAGGGAGGCTGGAGGATGCCCGCGGGGAAGCACATCTCGTTCATGCTGGGGTCGTAGTAGGCGTTGTTGGTCTGGGGCGTCATGTGCCACTCGTTGCGGTCCACGGGCCGGCCCAGCTTGGCCACGCGACGCCTGAAGTCGAAGGCCGCCGCGGCCTGCACGTTGAGCGCGTGGGAGCGGCGGGACACCTCCAGGCTGCGGTAGTCGCGCCACTGGTCGGGATAGCCCACCTTGCTGCGCATGGTGTCGAGCTTCCGGATGGCCTGGGCCTTGGTGGCTTCGCCCATCCAGTCCGCGGCGAGGATGCGGGCCCTCATGGCCTCCTTGTGGAAGTGGACCATCTCCAGGGCCCGGGCCTTGGCGGCGGGGCTGAAGGCGGTCTTGACGAAGAGCTGGCCGAGATCTTCGCCCAGGGCGCGGTCCGCGGCGGCGAGGACGCGCTTCCAGCGGGGGCGCAGCTCCGTGGCGCCGGACAGGGCCTTCCCGTAGAAGGCGAAGTTCTCGTCCACGAAGGCGGCGCCCAGGTGGGGGGCGGCGCTGCGCAGGACGTGCCAGCGGAGGTAGACCTGCCAGGCCGCCATGGGCTCGGAAGCCATGAGGCCGGCCAGGGCCTTGTAGAACTCGGGCTGGCCCACCAGCACATGGGCTTCCCCGGCGGGCAGGGCCACGGCGGTGAAGTAGGCATTCCAGTCCAGGTCCGCCAGGGCCTGGAGGTCCTTGCGGGCCACCTTGTGGTAGTTGGCCTCGGGATCCCGCAGGGCCACGAGGGTGCGGGAGGCTTCCGCGAGCTTCGTCTCCAGGGCCATCACGGTCCGGGCCTGGGCCTGGGCGGCGGCAGCCGGGTCGCCGGAAAGGGCGAAGATCCGCGCCACGTGGCGCTCGTAGGCCTGGCGGATCGCGTCGGCATCCGTGCCGGGACGGAGGTAGTAGCCGCGCTCCGGCAGGCCGAGGCCACCCTGGCTGAAGCTGGCGATCATCGCGCTGCTGTCCTTGTCGTCCACCTGGACGCCGAATCCGAACCCGGCGGGAATCCCCGTGGCATGGAGCCGTCCCAGTCCGGCCATGAGGTCGGCGGGCGTCTTCAGGGCCTGGATGGCGGCGAAGAGGGGTGCCAGGGGCCGGATCCCGGCCTTCTCGATGCGCGCCCCGTCCATGCCGGCGGCGTAGAAATCACCCACCCGCTGAGCCAGGCTGCCCTTGGGGCCGCCCCTGCGCGCGGCCGTTTCAAGGATCCCCTTCAGGATCGCGAAATTGCGTTCGTCGATCTCCTGGTTCACGCCATAGGAGGCGTATTCCCCGGGGATGGGCCTGCGGTCGAAGGCGCCGTTGGCGTAGCCGTAGAAATCCCGGCAGGGCGAGGCCGATGCCTCGATGTGGATGGGGTCCACACCGAGGATGGGCCGGGTGGCGGGGGCTTGCGCCGCCAGGGATGCAGCCAGCGCGAGAATGGTGAAAGCGGATCGAGTGTTCAAGCCATGTCCCTTTTTCAATCCCCGGAAGGCGCCGCCTTCCGGGGCGTGGATCACCAGATGGCGGGACGCACCTGCGCGTCGCGCTTCATGGGCTGGCCATCGGCGCAGCCGAAGGCCTCGTAGAACTCCGGCAGGTTGGACAGGGGACCATTGACGCGCTCCCGGCCGGGGCTGTGGGGGTCGGTCTTCAGGCGCAGGGACAGCGCCGCTTCGCGGATGTGGTTGCGCCAGACGGCGGCAGCGCCCAGGAAGAAGCGCTGGGGGCCGGTGAACCCGTCGATGGAGGCCGGGACGGGCTTGCCCTTCAGGCTGTTCTGGTAGGCGGCGAAGGCGATCTTGAGGCCGCCGATGTCGGCGATGTTCTCGCCGAGGGTGAGCTTGCCGTTCACACGCTCGCCCTTGAGGGGCTCGTAGGCGTCGTACTGCTTGACCACGAGATCGGTGCGGGACTGGTAGGCCTTCTTGTCCGCATCGGTCCACCAGTTCTTGAGGTTGCCCTCGGCGTCGAACTGGCTGCCGCTGTCATCGAAGCCGTGGGTCATCTCGTGGCCGATGACGAAGCCCAGGGAGCCGTAGTTCACGGCATCATCGGCCTTCGGATCGAAGAAGGGCGGCTGCAGGATGCCGGCCGGGAACACGATCTCGTTCATGGTGGGGCTGTAGTAGGCGTTCACGGTGGAGGGCGTCATGCCCCATTCCGTACGGTCGATGGGCTTGCCGAGCTTCGCCAGGTTCTCCTGGATGCGGAAGGCGGCGGCGCGGCGCACGTTGCCGAAGTAGTCATCCCGCTTGACGTCGAAGGCGTAGGTTTTCCACTTGTCCGGATAGCCGATCTTCACGCCGAAGGCATTGAGCTTGGTGATGGCCTGCTGCTTGGTTTCGGTTCCCATCCAGTCCAGGTTGGTGATGCGCTCCCGCAGGGCCACACGGAGGTTCTCCACCATCTCGAGCACCTTCTTCTTGGACTCGGGCGGGAAGGCCACCTTCACGTAGAGCTGGCCGAGGGCCTCGCCCAGGGTGCCGTCGGCCATGGCCTCGATGCGCTTGGCGCGGGGTTCCCGCTCGGGGGTGCCGTTCAGCACCTTGCCGTGGAAGGCGAAGGCCTCCTCGCCGAAGGCCCCGGGCAGGAGGCTGGCGGTGGCGCTGAGGGCGTGCCAGCGCAGGTAGGTGCGCCACTGGGGGGCGGGCACTTCCGAAGCCAGCTTGCCGAAAGCCTGGAAGTAGGGGGGCTGGCTCAGGTTCAAATCAGACACCTTCACGCCGCGGGCCTTGAAGTAGCCCTTCCAGTCGAAGCCCGGGGCCTCGGCGGCCACCTGGTCGAGGGTGCGCTTGTTGTAGGTCTTCTGGGGGTTGCGCATCTCCACGCGGCTCCACTGGGCCTGGGCCATGCGCGTTTCCAGGTCCACCACCACCCGGGCGCGGGCCTTGGCCAGGCCGGGGGCATCACCGGCGAGCTCGAGCATCTTCGCGACGTGGGTTTCGTATCTGGCGCGGATGTCCCGGCTGCGGGCATCGTCCTTCAGGTAGTAGTCGCGGTCCGGCAGCCCCGTGCCGCCCTGGCCCAGGTAGGCGAGGTACTGCGTGGAGGCCTTGGCATCCTGGCGGACGAAGAAGCCGAAGCCGCCGGGCAGGCCCTGGGTGTGCAGCTTCGCCAGGAGGGCGGGAAGCTGCTTCGCATCCTTCAGGCCTTCGATGGTGGCGAGGATGGGCTTGAGCGGCGCCAGGCCACGCTTCTCGATGGCGGCCTCGTTCATGCCGGAGGCGTAGAAGTCGCCCACCTTCTGCTCGACACTGCCCTTGGCCCAGGTGGTCTTGGCACTGGTCCCGGTCAGGATCTGCTGGAGGATGGCGCGGTTCCGTTCGCTGACCTCCTCGAAGGCCCCGAAGCGGGCCTTGTCCGCGGGAAGGCTGTGGGACTTGAGCCAGCCGCCGTTGGCGAACTGGTAGAAGTCCTCGCAGGGCTTCACGGTGGTGTCCAGGTTGACGGGATCCATGCCGGGCTTGGACTGGGCGGCCAGGGTGAAGGCCGCGAGGCCCAGGCAGAGGCCGAGGGAGGCGCGCAGGGGGAATGCCATGGATAACCTCGTAAGATGAGGGTTAAAGCCTATCAGGAAGGGTGACGCAGGGATATGTGGATGACTTTCTGCACTTCCGCATGCACCACCCCCTGCGCGTCGCGCAGTTCCACGGAGTAGGTGCGGTCCACCTTGGGCTGGTCCTGGAGGAGGCGGCGGATCTCCTCCACCTCAGCCTCTTCCAC
>JAMPXL010000137.1 GCA_023701165.1 Geothrix sp.
ATCGTCACCCACAACATGCAGCAGGCCGCCCGGGTGAGCGACCACACGGCCTTCTTCTGGATGGGCAAGCTCATCGAGGCCGGGCTCACGGAGAAACTGTTCACGACGCCCGGCCACCGGATGACCGAGGATTACATCACGGGGAGGTTCGGCTGATGCGCCAATTCGACCAGGAACTCAAGGATCTGCGCGACGGCATTCTCGTCATGGCGGGCGTGGCGGAGGAGATGATCGACCTCACCATCCAGGCCCTGGAGGAGCGTTCCTCGGCCAAGGCCGACCAGGTGCAGGGACTCGACCGGCGGCTGGACGAGTGGGAGCTGAAGCTCGACCGCCTCTGCATCGACCTGCTGGCCCTCCGTTCCCCCGCCGCGGGGGACCTCCGCCTGATCGCCTCCAGCCTGAAGATCGTCCCCGAGCTGGAGCGCATCGGCGACCACTGCTGCAACATCGCCCGCCGGGTGCCTTCGGTCCACCCCCCCATCCTGGGTGGGAACGACCTGGAGCAGCTGGGCACCCAGACCCGGAACATGGTCCGCCGCGCCGTGGACGCCTTCGTGGGGCACGATGCGGCCCTGGCCCAGGCGGTGATCCAGAGCGACGACAGCGTGGACGCCCTCTACGGGAAGATCTACCGGGACCTGTTGCGCCTCATGCTGGCGGACCCCCTCTGCATCGAGCGGGCCAGCCACCTGATCCTGGTCATCAAGAACTGGGAGCGCATCGCGGACCAGGCCACCAACATCGCCGAGGAGGTGCTCTTCATCCTCGAGGGCCGGAGCGCCAAGCACCCCTACCTCCGCGACCCTTCCGTAGACTAGCCCCATGCCCCACATCCTCCTCCTGGAAGACGACACCGAGATCCGCCTGGGCCTCGAACAGCACCTGCGCCGGGAGGGCTTCAGCCTCACCAGCGTGGGCACCGGCCGCGAGGCCCTCCAGTCCCTCGGCGCCGGTCCCCGGCCCGATGCGGCCCTGCTGGACCTCAGCCTCCCGGACATGGACGGCCTCGACGTGCTCCGGGCCATCCGCGCCCACGCCGCCCATCACGCGCTGCCCGTGCTGCTGGTAACGGCCCGCAGCGAAGAGATCGACCGGGTGCTGGGCCTGGAGCTGGGCGCCGACGACTACATCTCCAAGCCCTTCTCCGCCCGGGAGCTGGCGGCCCGCCTCCGCGCGATCCTGAGGCGCGCCGTCCCCCCGGAAACCTCGGTGCGCGCCCCGCGCCTGGCCTTCGGCCCCATCGCCGTGGATCTGGACATGCACACGGCCCGCGTGGATGGCCAGCTCGTGGATCTCACCCGGCGGGAATTCGAGTTGCTGGCCTACTTCCTGGCCAACCCCCGCCGCGTCCTCACCCGGGAGAAGATCCTCCAGCAGGTCTGGGGCCTGGAATACCTGGGCGAGAGCCGCACCATCGATGCCCATGTGCGCCGGGTCCGGGCCAAGCTGGGTCCCGTGGCGGCGGACCACATCGAGACCGTGGTGGGCGTGGGCTACCGGCTGGGCGGACCCGCCGAGGCCTGATCCTCCGCGCGCGGCGTGGGCGGCAGCACCACCCGGAACGTGGCCCCTTCCCCGGGGCGGCTCTCCACCGTCACCTCGCCGCCCATGAGGCGGCAGAGGTGCTTCACGATGGCCAGCCCCAGGCCCGTGCCAGGCTTGGCCTGGGCCGTCCGCGAGCGGTAGAAGCGCTCGAAGATCCGCCCCTGCTCCGCCTCGGGGATGCCCGGCCCCTGGTCGGAGACGTCCCAGAACTGCCCCTGCTCCGACAGGCGGACGGCCAGCCCCACCCGGCTCCCCGGAGGGCTGAACTTGATGGCGTTGGACAGCAGGTTCTCCAGTACCTGGCTCAGGCGCAGGGGATCGGCCACCAGGGAGCCGTCTGACGGGGCCTCCACCGCCACCTCCAGGGTCACGCCGGAAGCCGCGAGGCGCGCCTGCTGGTCCTTCACCAGGGCCGCCACGAAGGCCGCGAGATCCAGGCGCACGGGCTCCAGGTGGAGGGCGCCGCTCTCGATGCGGCTCAGCTCCGAGAGGTCCCCCAGCAGCAGCGCCAGACGGTCCACGGAGCGCAGGATGGATTGGGCCCCGGCCTGGGCCGGTTCCGACAGGGCCTCCTCCTGGAGGTTCTCGGCGGCGATGCGGATGGCCGTCACGGGGGTCTTCAGCTCATGGCTCACGTTGGAGATGAATTTCTGCCGGGTGGTCTCCAGGGCCTCCTGGCTCGTGACGTCGTCCAGGGTGAGCAGCACGCCGCTCACCGCGCCCAGGGGCGCGAAGGGGATGGCGCGCACCCGCAGGGTCCGGGCCGCGCGGGCCATGCGCCATTCCGAGGGCACGCCCGCATAGGCCCGCTGGACGGCGGCGGCGCTGGCGGCGTCGGGCAGGACCTGGGCCACGGCCATCCCCTTGGCCAGCGGGGCTCCCAGGCCCAGGTGCCGCTGGGCCGCAGGGTTGAACTGCTCCAGCCCGCCGCTGGCGCCGAAGAGGAGGACCCCCTCCTCGATCCTCGCCATGATGCTGGGCAACAGCCGGTCGTCCCGGACGGCCCGCTCCCGGAGGTCCAGGTTCTCCCGCTCCAGGGCCGACCAGGCCCGCGGCAGGTCCTCGATGGCCCTGGGCCGCGTCCCGCCCAGCAGCTGCTCCAGAGGCTCGGCGATGGGCCGCACCTGCCACCGGGCCATGAGCACCACCACGAAGGCCAGGGTGGCCACCAGGCCCAGGACCCAGAGCGCCGAGAGCCCCTTGTGGACGCTCATGCCGAGCCCCAGGCCCAGGAAGAGCATGGCGGCCAGGCAGATCAGGGCGCGGGTGAGGAAGACCGGCATCCCCGATCCGCCGCGCCTCTGGAATTCCGGATGCTCCATGCCCTCAGACCTTACACTGCCCGCCGCCCGCATCCCAGCGGCCCCCGCGGAATTTACGCTCCTGTTGCACGGCGGGACCCGGTACAGTTGATAGCGGACCTGTAGGGAGCCGTTATGTCTTTGAATGCCCTGATGCGCTGGCTGAAACCCCGGGAGATGGTCTTCTTCGACCTCCTGGAATCCGCCGCCGGCAACGCCTACCAGGCCTCCCAGCTCTTCGACCTGGAGATCCGGACGGGCGATCCGGTGCGGTTCGCCGAGCTGCGCCGCCAGATGAAGGACCTCGAGCACATCGGCGACGACTACACCCGCGAGATCATGGACCGGCTGAACCAGACCTTCGTCACGCCCATCGAGCGGGAAGACATCATGGCCCTGGCCCACGCCCTCGATGACGTGGTGGATTCCATCCATGCGGTCTGCGAGCGCCTCATCCTCTACCGCATCAGCCACGTGATGCCCGCCGTCACCGAGATCAGCTCCCTCCTGGTGGAAGGGGCCGGCGAGCTCGTCCACCTCATCCGCTCCCTGCGGAACATGTCCAACCAGAAGGAGATCCGGGACCGGATCCGGCGCGTCCACACGCTGGAGAACAAGGCGGACTCCATCTACCACGCCGCCCTGGCCCAGATCTACGAAGATCCCAAGGACGCCATCGAACTCATCAAGTGGAAGGAACTGCTCAACCGGATCGAGGATGCGACGGACAAGATCGAGCTCGTGGCCAAGGTCGTGGGCTCCACCGTCATGAAGAACGCCTGAGGCCCCCATGCTTGAAGCGTTCCTCATCCCGTCCCTGGCGGTCCTGGTCCTTCTCGCCTGGGGCATCGACTACATCAACGGGTTCCACGACACGGCCAACTCCATCGCCACGGTGGTGAGCACCGGCGTCCTTCCCGCCAAGTACGCCCTGATCATGTCCGCGACCCTCAATTTCGCCGGGGCGCTGGCCGGCACGTCCGTGGCCACCACCATCGCCAAGGGCATCGCCGAAAGCCAGCATGTGGTGCCGGCCGTGATCGCCGCGGCCCTCATGGCCGCCATCACCTGGGATCTCCTCACCTGGTGGTTCGGCATCCCGTCCAGCACCAGCCACACCCTGCTCGGCGGCCTGGCCGGGGCCGTGGTCGCCCACGCGGGCTTCGGAGCCCTCCACACCAAGAAGCTCCAGGAGATCGGCGCCTTCATCATCCTCTCCCCCGCCATGGGCTTCATCGTGGGCATGCTGCTCATCCTGGTCATCCTGTGGGTGGTGCGCCGCCACTCCAGCCACAAGGTCAACGTGGTGTTCCGCAAGGCCCAGCTGGTCAGCGCGGCGGCCATGTCCTTCACCCACGGCCAGAACGATGCCCAGAAGGCCATGGGCATCATCTGTCTCGCCCTCATCGCCTACAACTTCCACCTGCCCCTGGACGCCAAGGCCAAGGTGATCGTCCCCCTCTGGGTGAAGATCGGCAGCGCCACCTTCATGGCCCTGGGCACCGCCTCCGGCGGCTGGAAGATCATCAAGACCATGGGTTCGAAGATCGTGAAGCTGCGGCCCATCCACGGCTTCGCCGCCGAGACCGCCGCCGCCGCGGTGCTCTTCACCACCGCCCACTTCGGCATTCCCGTGAGCACCACCCACAGCATCACGGGCGCGATCATGGGCGTCGGCACCTCCATGAACGCCAGCGCCGTGCGCTGGGGCGTGGCGGGGAACATCGTCGTGGCCTGGGTGCTCACCATCCCCATCAGCGCCCTGCTGGCCGCGGGCTTCCTCAAGCTGGTGACCCCCTTCTTCTGATCCCGGAAGAAAGCTGCAGCGATGTGACGCCCCGGACACCGGTCCGTCACGGCCCCCGGCCAGTCTGGAAGGCCCGGTGTCCGGGATTCACGTAACCGCTTGGCACCGCTTTGTTTCCCTAGAATTACCCCCACCGCCC
>JAMPXL010000138.1 GCA_023701165.1 Geothrix sp.
ACCCATCGGCCTGGCCAAGGCCTCCGGCCTCCCCCCGGGCAGCTACCTCGTGCCCCTGGACCAGCCCCGGGGGGCCCTGGCCCAGGCCCTGCTCGAAGGCGAAGCCCGCATGGGTCCGAAACCCACCTTCGATGTCACGGCCTGGAGCCTCCCCCTGGCCTTCCATGTGCCCGCCTGGCGCGCGAAGACCCGCCCAAGGGTGGCCACCGGCCCCCTCGCGCCGACCGTTGACATGACTCCGGCCGAGGCCGCCTGGGGCTACCTGGTGCCCGGCGGACGCGAGGGCGCCGACCGCACCCTGGCGGCCCTGCTCCAGGAGGGCTTCAAGGCCACCGCCCTGGCGGAAGCCGCCACCTTCAAGGGCCAGCGGCTGGAACCGGGCACCCTCGTCCTGCCCCGCCGCACCAATCCGGATTCCCTCAGGGGCCGGCTCCTGGCCCTCGCGCAAGCCCATGGCCACCCGGTGCTGCCCGTGGACACGGCCCAGATGGACGCCGGGCCCGACCTGGGGTCCAACCGCGCCCTGGTCCTGCGCACACCGCGCCTCGCCGTGCTCATGGACCGCCCTGCCAACCCCATGGCCTTCGGTGCCCTGGCCCACACCCTCATCGAAACGGGGCTGCCCTTCGTGCAGCTCAGGGCCGACCGCCTCGGCGCCACCTCCCTGGCGCGCTTCACGCACATCCTCGTGGTGGACGACAGTGCCCAGGGCAAGGCCTGGCAGCAGGTCCTCGGCGAGGCCGGCGCCGCCAAGCTGAAGGCCTGGGTGCAGGAGGGCGGCAGCCTGCTGGCCTTCCAGGGCGGCGCGGCCTACGCCTCCCGGGCAGGGCTCACGCCCACGGGCTACCACCTGCTGGCCAGGGCCGCCGAGGAGGCCCGCCTCAAGGAGAAGGATCCCAAGCGCGAGGCACCCAAGGCCGACCCGGCCGAACTGGTCCGCCCCTGGGACCAGCGCGAAACGCGGGCCCTGGAGGAAAGCATCCCCGGAGCCTTCCTGAAGGCGCAGGTGGACGGCAGCCATCCCCTGGCCTGGGGCCTCCATGCCGAAGCCGGCGCCCCCCTGCTGGCCACGAGCGATCCCGTCCTGGAGCTGAGCCAGGGCGGAGAGAACCCCCTCCGCTACGGCAAGGAAGAGCTGAAGCTGTCGGGCCTGGTGCCCAGGGCCATGGAGGCCAAGCTCCAGCTCACGGCCTACGCCTTCCGCGAACGGCTGGGCCAGGGTGCCGTGATCCTCCTGGCGGGCGATCCGGTCTTCCGCGGCCAGACACCCTTCACCCGCCGCGTGCTCTTCAACGCCATCTTCTTCGGGGCCTACCGGCCCGCGCCGGAGTGACCGCCATGGGCCTGCGCTTCACCCTCGCCATCACCGGGGCCTCGGGCTCGGCCTTCGGCGTGGCCACCCTGAAGCGCCTGTCGGCGAACCCCTCGGTGGAGCAGGTCGCCCTGCTGCTCTCCCCCACGGGGAAGCGCTGCCTGCTGGATGAGACCGGCCTCACGCCCAAGGACCTGGCCGCCCTGCCCAAGGTGGCCCTCCGCGACGAGCGCGACCTGGGCGCCGACATCTCCTCGGGTTCGTACCGCCACGACGGCATGGCCCTTGTCCCCTGCAGCGCCGGCGCCCTGGGCCGCATTGCCGCGGGCGTGAGCGAGTCCCTGGTGAGCCGGGCCGCCGACGTGTGCCTGAAGGAACGCCGGCCCCTGGTGCTCTGCCTGCGGGAGACGCCCCTCAACCGCGTCCACCTGGAGAACATGCTCCGCATCCACGACGCCGGCGCCATCGTCATGCCGATCATGCCCGGCTTCTACAGCGGCCCGGAGACCCTGGCCGACCTCTTCGACACCTTCGCCACCCGCGTGCTGGATCAGCTGGGGCTGCGGGAGGACGATCCCCGGCGGTGGAAGGACTGATCCACCACAGAGACACGGAGCGCACGGAAGGGACACGGAGAAGAGAGCCTGTTCTTTCTCCTGCGCTGTTCTCCGTGCTTTTCTCCCTGTCCTCCGTGCCTCAGTGGTGGACCCTTCACCCTCAGCCCGCGCCTTCCATCAGGGCAGCCTCTGCGCGCTGGGCGCGGCGGGTGGTCCAGAAGGCCCACAGGGCGCCGAGGGCCCCGGTGGCGGCGCCGACGAAGGCCAGCAGCGCCATGCTGGCGGCGGAGAAGAAGCCCAGCCGCGCCAGATCCACCAGCAGGGGCGACAGGCCGCCCAGGCCCCGGGACACCGGCAGCCACAGGCCGAAGAGGCCCAGCATGGCCAGCAGGCTCCCGGCGAAGCCCAGCAGGGCGCCCTCCAGCACCAGGGGCGTCCGGATGAAGCTTTCGGAGGCCCCCACCAGGCGCATGATGCCGATCTCATCCTCGCGGGCCAGGATGCTCATGCGGATCACGTTCCCCGTGGCGAAGCCCGCGGCCAGCAGAAGGAGGGCACCCAGGCTGGCCAGGGCCGAACGCAGCATGCGCGCCATGCGCTGGATCTGCTCCAGCCGCTCCTGGTCCGCCAGCACATCGCCGATCCCGGGCAGACCCCGCAGGCTGCCCGCCACTTCCAGGGCCTTGCCGCCCTGGGCCAGATCCTGGCGGAGGCTCAGCTCCAGGCTTTCGGGCAGGGCGTCCTGCCCCGCGCTCTCCAGCAGCAGTCCCGCCTCCCGGGTGGAGGACTGGAACCGCTGGCGGTTCTCCTCGGCCGGGACGCGGCGGACCTCCCGGAAGCGCGGATCCCGCCGGAGGCGGGCCTCGGCCTCATCCAGCGTCTTCCCGTCCGCGGCGTAGGCCACGATCTTCGCCATGTCCTCCAGGCGCCCCGCAAAGCGGTCCAGGCTTTCCACCAGCAGCAGGCCGCCGCCCGCCAGGAGCAGGCCCGAGGCCAGGGTGAGCACCGCCAGCAGGTACTGGCCCCGGTGCCGGTAGAGGTCCCGCAGCACGTCCTGGAACAGGAGCCCCAGCAGCCGCAGCGCCGTCACGAAGCGTTCCCGTCCACGGCCACCCCCTTGAACAGGGACGTGGCGGGGGAGACCGCGATGGCCTTCGCCGCCGTGCCCCCCATGGGCGATTTCCAGAGGTAGATCGTTCCGTACGCCGTGGCACCGTTCCCCTTGAGGCCCGCCAGCCAATCCTTGGTGCCGGCATGGGAAATGACCCGGAGGTCCGGCTGGTCCGCGGCGCTCCCGAGGGTGGCGGTCGGCGCCTGGTCATGGGCCTGGCCGAACATGCCGGTGGTGAACACCAGGACCGGGGCCGTCGTGGCGCCGGCATCGACGTTGTGGCGGGCCACGAAGAGATAGCCGTTGCCCGTGTCGAGGGCCAGGGAGCCGTGCGCCCCGAGGAGGGTCGACCCCCCGATGATGGTGTTGGCGTCGGTGAAGCCGGAGGCGGTCCCCTTCCGAAGGCGCGGCCCGCTGTACGTCGTCAGGCTTCCGACGGTGTCGCCCGAGAGCATGAAGGCGTAGACCGATCCCGAGCCTGCGGCGACGCCCGTCCCGCCGGTGTCCCCGTTCACGGCCAGGGGAGTGAGGGAGATCGTGGCGCTCTGCGGCTGGGAGCTGGCGTTGGCCACCACCCAGATCTGCGTGCCGCTGCTGCCGCTCTCGGTGATGTAGAGGCTGCCGCTCTGGATGTCCAGGCTGGCCTGGCCGAAGGTCGAATTGGAAAGGCGGCCGGAGCTGGCCAGGCTGAAGGAGACCACATCGGAACTGGCGACCGTCCCGCTCTGCGAGCGGATGTTGCTCACCCGCACGATGTTGCCCGTATCCGAGACCAGGTAGAGGTATCCGTTCTGGCGGTCGAAGCAGAGCCCGCCCCAGGCCAGGCTGGTGATCTTGCTGCTGAACACAGAGGAGCTGATGGTCTTGGAGGGGGCGGCGGTGCCGGCGGCGCTGTCGTACAGCGTGCTCAGGTCCGTCCAGACGAACACGGAGCTCGTGGCGCTGTCATAGGCATACAGGGCCACGCCGGCGGTGCCGCCGGAGCTGCCGTCGGCCTCCTTGCACCCCATGGCCAGCATCAGAACGGAGGCCAGGAGGCCCGGGAGGAGACGTCGCATCATGGGAAACCGCCTACTTGGTGGCGAAGAGCGCCTTGAGGTGGGTGTTCAGGGTGCGCACCATGTCGGCGTCGCAGCCCGCATCGACCGCGCCCCGGCTGATGGCCAGCGCCAGGTTCTTCACCGCTTCCGGCCCGTCGCCGGAAATGATCTGCTGGGTGGCCTTGGCCTGCAGCCGGTTGATCATCTCGTGCTGGACTTCGGGCAGCACCATCTTGGCGGCCTGGGCGATGCGCTGGGTGAAGTTCATCAGCTTCACCATGCGCTGGGGATCGTCCACGGGCGCGGGCTTGGGCAGCACGGGCGGCACCGCTCCGGCCACGCCGCCACCGACCGTCTCGGGCAGGGCCTCGTCGCCTTCCGGAAAGCTCGCGGCCCTGGGAGGGGGGGGCTGGAGCCGCACGATGGCCGTATCTTCCTCCAGGGGCCCCGAAGCCGCCGGTGCCGGAAGGGATCCGAACATGGCCGAGGCGGTCATCAATTCCCGGGCGGGTTCGGGAACGGGTGCAGGGGCGGGGGGGGCGTCGACCTTGGGGGGCTTCCCGGAACGGATGCCCTTGAGGACCACATGGCCCGCCATGACCAGGCCGTAGAGGTCCTTGGCGGTGGCGAGCACGGGCTTCTGCATGACCTCGGCCACTTCGGCCACGCTGAAGTAGCCCGTGGAAAGGGCCAGGATCCTCGCCTCACGGGGGTTCACGCCCTGGGGCGTCTCACCCGGCAGGAGGGTGGAGGCGGGGTAGAGGTCCACGGAGG
>JAMPXL010000139.1 GCA_023701165.1 Geothrix sp.
CCGTGTGTTCCCGTTTGCTTCCGTGTCTTCCGTGACCAGCTTTTCTGATGGTCAGCGGCGCCGTCCGCCGCCGCCGAAGATGGAGCCCATGACCCCGCGGATGATCTGGCGGCCGATGGAGCTGCCGGCGGCGCGGATGACGCTCTTGCCGAAGGCCTCGATCATGCTGTCGCTGCGGCGGGCGGGTTCCTTCGAGGCCTTGGCCTCCTCCCGGGCCTGGGCCTCGGCGGCTTCCTGCTGCATGGCTTCGTCGGCGCGGACCTTCAGCTTCTCGAAGGCGCTTTCGCGGTCCACGGCCTGTTCGTAGTGGCCGGCCAGCAGGGAGGCCTTGATGACCTGCTGCCGCTCCTCGGGCGAGATGGGCGAGAGCTGGCTTTCCGGGGGGCAGACGAAGGCCCGCTCCACGATGCCGGGGCGGCCCTTCTCGTCGAGGAACGAGACCAGCGCCTCGCCCACGCCCAGCTCTGTGATGGCCGAAGCCACGTCGAGGCCGGGGTTGGCGCGGAAGGTCTCGGCGGCCGCCTTCACGGCCTTCTGGTCCCGGGGAGTGAAGGCGCGCAGCGCGTGCTGCACGCGGTTGCCCAGCTGGCCCAGCACCTTCTCGGGGATGTCCAGGGGGTTCTGGCTCACGAAGTAGACGCCCACGCCCTTGGAGCGCACCAGGCGCACCACCTGCTCGATCTTGTCCACCAGGGCGTCCGGCGCGTCGTTGAAGAGCAGGTGGGCCTCATCGAAGAAGAAGGCCAGCTTGGGCTTGTCGGGGTCGCCCACCTCGGGCAGCCGCTCGAAGAGCTCTGACAGCAGCCAGAGGAGGAACGTGGCGTAGAGCTTGGGCGCGTTGATGAGCTTGTCCGCCGCCAGGATGTTGATGACGCCGCGGCCCTTGGGGTCCGTCTGGACGAGGTCGTCGAGGTCGAGGGCGGGCTCGCCGAAGAAGGCCTCGGCGCCCTGGCTCTCCAGCTCCAGCAGGCCCCGCTGGATGGCGCCGATGCTGGCGGCGGAGACATTGCCGTACTGGGTCTTGAACTCGGCAGCGTGGTCGCCCACGAACTGGAGCATGGACCGGAGGTCCTTGAGGTCCAGCAGCAGCAGGCCGTTGTCGTCGGCGATCTTGAA
This sequence comes from Geothrix sp., assembly GCA_023701165.1. Lineage (GTDB taxonomy): Bacteria > Acidobacteriota > Holophagae > Holophagales > Holophagaceae > Geothrix. The sequence goes on from JAMPXL010000139.1 coordinate 1,117, forward strand.
CACCAGGTTCAGCACGCCGCCCTGGGTATCGTTCAGGTTCAGCAGCCGGGAAAAGAGCAGGGGGCCCATGTCGCTGACCGTGGTGCGCACCGGGTGGCCCTGCTGGCCGTAGAGATCCCAGAAGGCCACGGGGTAGCCCTGGTAGGTGAAACCCTCGAGCTTCAGCTGTTCAACGCGCTCCGCGACCTTGGGATTGTCGCCGCCGGGCTTGCAGAGGCCGGGCAGGTCGCCCTTCACATCCGCCAGGAACACCGGCACGCCGATGGCCGAGAACCGCTCGGCCATGGTGCGCAGGGTCACGGTCTTGCCGGTGCCGGTGGCCCCGGCCACGAGCCCGTGGCGGTTGGCCATGCGGGGCAGCAGGAGGAGCTCGGAGGCGCCTTTGGCGATGAGCAGGGGCTGGGTCATGGGAACCTCGCGGGAATGGGGTGGAGTCTACTCAGGCCGGGCCCGCAGCGGTGGCCTCGTCCAGGACGAAGGCCGCATCAGCGGCCAGGGGCGCCTGCCGGATGGCGCAGGATTCCGCGGGGCAGCGCCCGCAGTAGAGGCGGCCGCAGGGATCCACGTGGGTGTGCACCTCCCCTTCGATGCCCGCCTCCTCCAGGACGCGCTTGCCGAAGTCCTCGCAGAGGTCGTGGGCCTGGCGCACGGGGTAGAACTCGGGCACCACCATGTGCACGTCCACGTGGGTGTACCGGCCCGAACGGAAGGTGCGCATCTCGTGGACGGCGATGATGTCCCAGGTGCGCACGCGGTTCATGGCGGCGAGCACCTTCTCCAGCACTTCGGGATCCTCCATGTCCAGCAGGGCCTGGGAGGACTCCTTCACCAGCCGGAAGCCCGTGCGGGCCAGCAGGAGGCCCACGGCCATGGCCATGACGGGATCCAGCCATTTCAGGCCCGTGAGCTTCACGGCCAGCAGACCCGAGGCGATGCCCACGGTGGTCCAGAAATCCGACAGGATATGGTGGCCGTCGGCTTCCAGGGCCCGGGAGCGTGTCTTGCGGCCCTGGGTGAGGAGGAACCAGCCCAGCAGTCCGTTGATGGCGCCGGCCAGCAGGTTCACCATCAGCCCACGGCCCAGGTCTTTCAGCTCGACGCCGTAGATGAGGCCCTTGGCGGCCTCCAGCAGGATGAACACGGCGGCCAGGGAGATGAGCCCGCCTTCGAAGGCGGCGCTGAAATGCTCGATCTTGCCGTGGCCGTAGGGATGGTCCTTGTCGGCGGGCTTGCCCGCGAAGATCACGGCGCCCAGCGCGAACACCGCGGCCACCACGTTCACCACGCTTTCGATGGCGTCGGACTTCAGGGCCACGGAGCCAGAAAGCACGTAGGACAGGTACTTCAGTCCGAGGACCGCGATGCCCGCCGTGATGGAGACGAGGGCGATGCGGACCCGGGACCTCTGTTCGAGCTGTTCGGCGGACATGGGAACTCCCCAGCTACCTTATCAGTCGAAGTCCTCGAAGAGCCCGCGCTGGACGCCGTTGCCGGGATCCGCCGGGAAGGGGAAGGCCGCTGGCGGCGACCAGGGACGGTCGGGATCGAAGGGCGGCGGCGGCGGCAGATCCGGCGGCAGCCAGCGGAGGGCCGGGGCGGGCTGGATCTGGGCCAGCAGCGCCAGGGCCCCGGCCTCGGGCGGCACCGCCGGCACCCGCAGGAGGGCGGTGGGAGGATGGTCCAGGGTGTCGGACCAGGCGGCGGGCTGGAGGGCGCGGACCTCCAGGGGCGCAGGATCCCGCGGATCTGCGGCCAGGCCCGGCGTGAAGGCCCCGGGCGAGGGGGGAAGGGGCAGGCTCGCCCGCCAGGGCAGGCCCTCCCGCAGGGCCTGGCGCCCGAGGAGGGCGGCGACCCGCGGGTCGCCGCAGGCGCCCAGGTGGACTGGGGTCCTCAGGCGCTCCTCGAGCAGGGCCTTCAGGGCGCGCAGCTGGCCGAAGGCCGCGGGCCAGGCTCCCCCGGCCCGCTGGAACTCGATGCCGCCCACCAGGGACAGCCGCCAGCCCGCAGCCCGGCGCAGGAAGGGCAGATCCACCCAGGCACCCGCCGAAAGGCGCTGGGCCATTCCCCGTTCGGCGGCGCCCTGGGCCTCGGACATGGCGGCGATCAGGGCATCGCCCGAGGCCAGGGTGGTGAGAGCGCCGAGGGGCAGGGCCACCTCGCCCCAGAGCCATCCCGGGGGCACTTCATCGCCAGCGGCGGGCGTGCCCAGAGCGGGCAGGCGCCAGGCCGCACCGGAGCGGGGGACCCAGCCGACGGCCCCCTGGCGCCAGGCCTCGCCCAGGGGGCCCTCCGGCATCTCGGGAGCGTGGAGCCAGGCCCGGAAGGCACCTCCGGGAAGCTGCAGGGCCGCTTCCGGGCCCAGGTGGAGGCTGAGGCCCGGAATGGCGGAAATGGCCTCCCACCAGCCCTGCCGGGATTCCGCGGGCAGGGCCTCCATCCAGGCCGGGGGGTGGTCCCAGACCAGGCCGAAGCCGGCGGGGAGCAGGGCCGCCAGGTTCATGAGCCGGGCCAGGGCGCGGCCCGGGGCGGCGTGGACCGAGGCCAGGCCTTCTTCAAGGAACCGCGACCCCGTCCAACCCGCCCAGGGGCCGTCCGTGGCCGCGCGCAGCAGGAATCCCCGGCCCTCCTGTTCCGTCACTGGGCCTCCCCGGGGGGTGGGAGGGGCGCGAACATGGGGCGGCCCGCGCCGCCGGGGGCGAAGGCCCGGTTCCAGCGATCGCGCAGGCGGCGGGCGGATTCCCGGGCTGCGGCGCGCGCCTCGCGGCCCTGAAGGCGGAGACCCAGCCAGGTGGCGGAAAGCAGGCAGCCCGTGCCCCGGCGCTCGCCCGGCAGGCGGGGTGCGGCGTCGAGGGCTTCGATGCCCTCCCCGGTGATCCAGAGGTCCTGCACCAGGTCCCCGGCGGCATGGCCGCCCTTGAGCCAGACGGCCTGGGCCCCGGCCTCGAGCCAGGGGGCGGCCAGGATCTCCGGGGCCGCCGTGCGGATGGCCTCCGGCGGCAATCCGGCGAAGGCGGCGGCTTCACCGCGGTTGGGGCTCACGATCCACCCGCCCATGGACAGCAGGTCCACACCCATCCGGCGCAGATCGCCGCCGTCGTGGAGGCCCACGCCCGCGCTGGGGGCCAGGATGGGATCCCAGATGCGGACCGGCGGGGCCAGGTGGCGCAGGGTGGCGCAGAGCCGCCGGAAATCCGTCTCCGCCAGGGCGCAGAGGCTGAGCTTCACGCCCCAGCGGCCCGCCAGGTGGGGGGCGAGGGTTTCGAGGCGCTGGACCGGATCCAGGCCGGGGGCTTCGATGCGGGCGCAGGCCAGGCCGTTCTGGAGGGTCTCCGCCAGGCTCACGGCCATGGGCTGGCAACCCAGTTCCGCCAGGGCCAGGGCATCCCGCAGCAGGCCGGCCCCGGCGGACGGGTCCATCCCGCCCAGGCAGAGGGCGACCGGCGGGGTGCTGGGTCGGGTGGCATCCATGGCGAAGTCCCAGGATGACACAGGATGGAGGGCCGGACGGAGGCCTACACCTTGCGGTCGGAGTTCACGATCTCCGTGACGCGCAGGCCGAGGCTGTCCTCCAGCACCGTGACTTCGCCCCGGATGATGACGCGCTCCTTGCAGAGGACGTCCATGGGTTCGCCCGCGCTCTTCTTGAGCTCCACGAGGGAGCCGGGCTC
>JAMPXL010000140.1 GCA_023701165.1 Geothrix sp.
CGAGGAGGCTTGTGACCGGCGGGCCATTGGAGGAGCTGTGACCCCGGATCGCGTCGCGGAAGTGCTCCTGCGCATGCAGCGCCTGAGATGCCTCCAGCCGGAAGGGGTTGCCGGTGCCACCGGTTCCCATCTCATTCGCAGGGTGCAGGCTCTCCTGGGCGTCCCCTACCCACCTCGTCCACGCTGGATGAAAGCTCTGTGGCTCAGTCCCCTGGTATTCCTGCTGGCTGATCCTGTGCACCATGCTGCCGAGACCCTCCTCGGCTGGCTCCTCTCCTGACTTTTTCTTGGTGGGGTATCTCCATGTTCCTTGTCTCTAGAGGTCCGATCGGGCATCGGATTTTGTTGCATTTCCTCCTGGTTGCCCCGCTCCAGGCCCAAGGGCTGAGCGAGACGGAGGCCATCCAACGTGCCCTGGCCCGCCCGGAGTGGCAGGCCGTCACCCAGCTTCCCGCCCGGCAGGGGGAGGGAGCCGCCAAGGATGCCCGCGCCTGGCTTGCTCCCAGCCTGGAGTGGAGCCGCGAGCGGTTCACGGGGATCCAGCCGGGCAAGCGGGAGGACACCATCATCCTCACGCAAGGGGTGGATGTGTCGGGCCGGTGGCTGGCGAAGCGGGAGGCGGCCATCAAGCGCGAGGAAGCCGGGAAGGCCGACAGCCAGATCCGTACGGCGGGGCTCGTGGCCCAGGTCCGGGAGACCTTCTTCGATGCGATCGCTGCGCGGGAGCGGGTCTCCCGCCTCGACCGCTCCCTGGCCCGCCTCGGCAAGGTGCAGGACCAGGTGGACCGCCTGCACACCGCCGGCGAGATGTCCGGCTTGGAGCGGGGCCGGGTCCGCCGCGAGGTTGAACTCCTCAAGGGCCGCCAGGCTCAGGAACAGACCGCCCTGGGCCGTGCCGAAACCCAGTTGGGCACCCTCCTCGGGGAGAAAATCGCCAGCCTCCAGGGCCGTCTGATGCCTCCTCCCCCAGGGGCGCTGGAGCAGCTTCTCGGCCACCAGCAGGCTGGTCCCGGGACAGCCATGACGCTCGCGATGGAAGCCGCCGCCCAGGCGGATGCGAAGGCGGCCCGCCGCTGGATGCCGGACCTCCAGGTCGGCGTGGGCGTGAAGCGTTGGCAAGAAAACGGACTGTCCGGGAACGGATCAGTGTTGTCGCTGGGCCTGGCGCTCCCCATGCCCGGCCGCGTGAAGGGCAATCAGATGAAAGCGGAGGCCGAGGCACGCGCCGCCGCCGCCCAGGCCAAGCTCCAGCGGGAGCGGGAGGTGGCCGAACTGCGGAGCGTCTGGGAGGAGGCCACCACGCTTCGGGCCTCCGCCGAGCAGATGTCCCGGGAGGCCCTCCTGGACTCCGACAAGGTGGAGTCGGCCCAGGAGGCCGCCTTTGCTGCCGGAGAGATGGATCTCCTCGCCCGCCTGGACGGCGTCCGCAGCCTGCTCGAAGCCGAACTGGCCGCGCTCGACCAGGCCCAACGCGCCCGTCGTGCCTGCATTGCCCTCGATCGTCTGCTTGGAAAGGTGAACCCATGATCCGCGTGTCTGCCTCCTTGCCCCTGTGCCTTGCCATGGGCCTGGCCTTCAGCCTCGGCTGCCAAAAGAAAGCGTCCGAAGCCGAGCATGGGCATGGCCACGAGGCCACTGCCGCCGGGGGACACGCCCATGAGGCCCCTGAGCGCCCCTCCTTCGCGCCAACACTCTACGCCGATGGCCTGGAGCTCTTCGTGGAATACGCCGTTCTCGTGAAGGGAGAGGTCTCCACCTTTGGATCCCACCTGACCCACCTGGAAGGGGCCCAGGCCGTGAAGGACGGCACGGCGGAGATCATCCTCACAGGGGTGGGCGGCGAGCAGCGGTTCAGCGCGAAGGTGTCCTCGACCCCCGGCATCTTCCGCCTCGCGATCACCCCCAGCACGCCGGGCGACGTCCAGGTGAAGATCGTGTGGAAGGGACCCAAGGGACAGGCCGTGTTCGACCTCGGCAAGCACACGGTCTATCCGGATCTGGCCGCCTCCATGAAGGCACAGGTGCCGGAAGTGCCCGGGGGGATCTCCTTCCTCAAGGAACAGCAGTGGAACGTGCCCTACGGCATCACGCGTGCGCAGAACCGCCCCATGGCGGACGGCTTCGAGGCCTTTGCTTCTGTGATGGCCGTGCCCGGCGGCGAGGGCCGCGTGCTGGCTTCCGTGTCGGGCCGCCTAGAGGGGAAGGGTTTCCCCAGCATCGGTCAATCGGTGAGGCAGGGGCAGCGCCTCGGAGGGCTTGTGCCCAAGGCGGGATCAGACCTCTCCCTGGGTACCGTTCAGCTCGATTTCGAGCGGGCGAAGCTGAAGCTCGATCAGGCCAAGGCCAACCACACGCGCCTGAAGGGGCTCCTGGAGCAGGAATCCGTGCCCCGCCGCCGGGTCGAGGAGGCCGCCCGCGAGGAGGCCCTGGCCGAGGCGGAGTTCAAGGTGGCCCTGGCCCGCAAGGATGAAGTGACCACGGGCAGGGGCGGCATGGCCCTGGCCCTCACGGCTCCCGTGTCCGGCGTCGTCAGCACGGTGAATGGCGGCCCTGGCATCCAGGTGGCGGAAGGGCAGGAACTCTTCCACATCGTGGATACCCGTCGCCTGCGGCTGGAGGTCCAGGTGCCGGAGGCTCAGTCGGGCCGACTGGCCAAGGTGTCTTCAGTATGGTTCCAGGCTCCTGGTCAACGGCCGGTGGTGCTGGAATCCGGAAAGGGGGCGAAGGTGCTCGGCCAGGGCGGCGCGATCCACCCGGAGCGCCGCACCGTGCCCTTCCTGATGGAGTTCGGAAACCCCTCCGGCACCCTCAAGGTCGGCGCTTCGGGCAAGGCCTTCGTCCGCACCGGGACGGGAGCGCAGGCGCTCGCTGTTCCCGCCTCCGCCCTCCAGGACGAGGATGGTCTCTCCGTCGTCTACGTGCAGGCGGGAGGTGAGCGATTCGAGCGGCGCATCGTGCGCGTCGGAGCGCGGGACGGCGATTGGGTCCAGGTGCGTTCCGGCGTCCAGAAGGACGAGTGGGTCGTGACCACCGGAGCCCACCTGGTGCGGCTGGCGGCGAGTTCGGGGAAGGTCCCCGAGCACGGCCACGCGCATTAAGGGGTTCGACATGCTCGATCGCATCATCCGAACCTCGCTCAACCAGCGGTTCATCGTCCTCCTGGCGGCGGCCATCATGCTCGTTTGGGGTGGCTGGACCGCCACCCGGATGCAGGTGGACGTGCTGCCGGACCTCACCGCGCCCACCGTCACCCTGGGCACCGAAGCTCACGGCATGGCGCCCCAGGAAGTGGAGCGCCTGATCACTCAGCCTGTGGAAAGTTCCATGCTGGGAGCCGCAGGTGTCCGCCGGGTGCGCTCCACCAGCCACGTGGGCCTCTCTCTTGTCCACGTCGAGTTCGACTGGGACGTGCCCATCCTCCAGGCCCGGCAGGTGGTGTCCGAGCGGCTCCAGACGGCCGTGGCCAGCCTGCCTCCCGGCACGCCCACGCCGGTTATGCTCCCCATCAGCTCGATCATGGGCGAGATCATGTTCGTCGCCCTGGAGAACGATGGCGCCACGTCTGTCGATTCCATGGAACTGCGGGCCCAGGCGGACTGGGAAGTCCGCCGCCGCCTGCTGGCGGTGCCCGGCGTCAGCCAGGTGATCCCCATCGGCGGTGAGGTCCGGCAGTATCAGGTCCTCCTCAAGGTAGACCGCCTGCTGGCCACCCGTCTCACAGCAGAAGAAGTCGCTGAAGCAGTGAAAAAGTCGGGTGAGAGTTCCTCCGCAGGCTTCCTCGTGCATGGCGGCCAGGAACATCTGATCCATGGCATCGGCCGCCTCCAGAGCGCCGCTGACCTGGAGCAGGCCCTCGTCGCCCGGCGGGACGGCCAACCCATCCGCCTCCGAGATATCGCCGAAATCACGGTCGGCCCGGCACTCAAGCGAGGCGAAGGCAGCCACAACGGCAAACCCGCCGTGATCCTTGCCATCCAGAAGCAGCCCGGAGCCAATACCCTGGAACTCACCAAGCGCCTGGACAAGGTCATGGACGAGATCCAGACGGCTCTCCCCCAAGGTATGAAGCTGGAGAAAAACATCTTCCGGCAGGCCAGCTTCATCCAGGTTGCCATCCGCAACGTGGTGGACGCTCTGCGGGACGGCACCATCCTGGTGCTCGTGATCGTGGGGCTCTTCCTGGCCCACAAACGGGCCACGATCATCACCGCGGTGGCCGTGCCCCTCAGCCTCGTGGCCGCCATCCTGGTGCTGCGGGCCTTCGGGGCCACGCTGAACACCATGACCCTCGGCGGCATGGCCCTGGCCATCGGCGACCTCGTGGACGACGCCATCGTGGATGTGGAGAACGTCCTCCGGCGGCTCCGCGAAAACGCAGCGAAGGCCGTCGAGCACCGCAAGCCCTTCCTCCAGGTGGTCTACAAGGCCAGCATGGAGATCCGCTCCTCCATCGTCTACGCCACGGCCATCATTGTCGTGGTGTTCGCGCCGATCTTCTTCTTGACCGGCGTGGAAGGGAGGCTGCTCCAGCCGCTGGGCATCGCCTTCACCGTGGCCCTGGGCGCCTCGCTGCTGGTCGCCCTGACGGTCACCCCCGCCATGTGCGCCTGGCTCCTTCCACATGACTTGGAAGCCAAGCACAGCCATGAAGGCAAGGTCGTCACCTGGGTCAAGGCCCACTACACGCCGGTCCTCGACTGGGCGATGCCCCGCTGGCGCACCCTGGCGGGCCTCG
>JAMPXL010000141.1 GCA_023701165.1 Geothrix sp.
CCGGCCAGGCCCGCGGCCATGGGCACCACCACGCCGATGAAGGCCACGCGCAGGGAGGCCACGCCCACCTTCAGCATCTGCGGCACCGTGGACTCCAGGCCCACGGCGAACATGAGCACCACCACGCCGAGGCCGCCCAGCAGCTCCGCCGCGGGGGATTCCGCCACGGCGGGGAACAGCGGCCAGGCCTGGTGGAGGGCCGTGAGCGCCAGGCCCACGGCCAGTTCGCCCGTGACGGCGGGCAGCTTGAGGCGCACGGCCAGTTCGCCGCCCACCTTGGCGGACAGCCAGAGCAGGGCCAGCAGCATCAGGGTGCCGGCGATGGGATCTTGCATCAGGAAGGCCAGGGGCATGGAGACCTCGGAAATGCGCACGGAGAACGTCCTTGATGATCCACCAGGCATCGCATCCGACGCCAGCCCAGCCTCAAGCGCTCGTTTCGCGGACCATCAGATAGGCCACGGTGGAACCCACCAGGGCCGGAACGACGAGGGCCGCCTGCGCGGTGGTCTCCGCCAGAAAAACCACAGGGATGAGCAGGGATTCGTGGGTGGCACCAGCGAAGGCCGCCGCCCCCACCAGGGTGAGATACCCGGGCTGGCCCAAGCCCAGGGCCGCATCGAAGGCCGCCCCGATGGCCGCGCCCATGGTGAAGGAAGGCAGCCAGAGGCCGCCCACCCCGCCAGCGGCGAAGGTCACGGCCGTGGCCAGAAGCTTCAGGGCCAGGAAAGCCACTGCCTGGGAGGGCAGGGTATCTCCCGCGAGGAGTTGGCGCACCAGATCGAGGCCACCCCCCTCGGTCACCGGGAAGCCCCCCCAGAGATGCCGGGCGGGCAGGAGGAGCACAGTCAGCCCCAGCCCCCCCGCCAGACCACGCCAAACCAGGGGGATCCGCCCGAGCGCCCCCTGGAGCTTCCTCCGCGTCCAGAAGAACGCGTTGGCGCCCACGCCGATGGCTATACCCAGGAGGAAGGCCCAGGCCAGATCCTGGGCGTGGAGTCTGAAGGGCCGGACCTGGGGGAAGAGGGGCATGGTGCCTGAGAGGCCCGAGAAGACCACATAGCCCGTGGCCGAGGCCACGACGCAGGGGATGAGGGCTCCGGGCGTGATCTGGCCGTGGTGCTCCGCGGCCATCAGCGCGCCGGACAGGGGGGCGCGGAAGACGGCTGAGAGGGCCGAGGCGGCGCCCGCCTCCACCATGACCAGGGGATGCGCGTGCAGCCGGCGGGCCTGGGAGACCCGCCGACTCACCCAGCGGGAGGCCCGGTGGTACTGGAGGCCGAGGGCGGAACCCAGCCACTTCCCGGGGCCCTCGACGCCGGCGCTGCCCCCGAACCCGATGGTGAGGACGCAGGCCAGGACCTTGCCCATGGAGGCCCGGAAGGGGTAGGCCGCATGGGGCGCGACATGGCCGAGGTCCAGATCCCGGGCCAGGGAGACTTCCCCGAGGCCGGAGATCCTCAGCCAGAAGGTGGTGAGGAAGAGGCCGATGGCCGGCAGGAGGATCACCAGATGGGTGCGGCCCCCCCAACCCGCGATCTGCGGCTCCAGGCGGGCCAGTCCACCGAGCGCCAGGGTGACGAGCAGGCCGATGAGGGCCCCCAGGGGCATCACCACGAAGACCAGCCGCCGGGTATGGGCGAGGAGGCGCAACTGTTGGAAGCGCCTCGGCACAAGATCCTGGGTCAAGGCGGGCATGGCGAGCGACTCCTGGCGAGGGGTCCTTGGAGGACTTTTCGAAAGTTTGACAGGGATTTGATTTTAGTACAAACTTTTTGTATGCAAATTAAATTGTCTCCCTCCCAACAGAAACACCAACAGGTCGAAGAATCCGTGCAGAGCCTCCGTCGCATCGTAAAAGCCCTTCATGACTATTCCACTGCTGTGGAGCAGAAGATCGGCCTCACGGGTCCCCAACTCTGGGCCCTGTGGGAGCTGAGCCGGGCGGGCACCCTCTCCCTGAAAGCCCTTTCGGCCCGGATGCACCTGGATCCCAGCACCGTCACCGGCGTGGTGGACCGTCTCCAGAAGCGGGACCTCCTGGTGAGGGTGCCCGATCCGGAGGACCGCCGCCGAGTGATCCTGTCGCTCACCGCTGCCGGGGCCGACCTTCTGAAAGCGGCCCCCCATCCCGCCCAGGGTCAGCTCCTGCATGCCCTCCACGCCATGCCCCTCGCGGAGGTCGAGGGGCTGAACCGTGCCCTCAAGCAGGTGGCCTCCCTGATGGAAGTGGATGCAACCCAGGTCCGCTTCTTTTTCTCGGAGGAGTAGGCATGGGTGGATTCCACCTCGTCACCGACCTGGACGGCACCTGGCTGGCGGGTTCCCCCTCCGCCCGCCAGGGCCTTGAGGCCGTCCTGGCCGCTCGGCAAGGCATCGTCCTCACATTCGCCACCGGGAGGACCTTCACCTCCGCCCTGGAAGCCATCGCCCATTGGGACCTGCACCCCCCTGATCACCTCATCACAGATGTGGGCGCAGCCCTTTTCCACCGGGATTCCACCGGAAACTGGGTGGAAAACCAGGTTTGGGCCAGGCGGGCCACCTCGGCCTGGAACGCCTCCGCAGCGGCGGGAGTGCTGGCTGCGGGACTGCCCGGGACCCTGCGGCCCCAACCAGATCTGGTGCCCCTTCGACGGCTCGCCTTCCAGGCCTCAGGTCCCGCGGAACTCGCCGCGGCGGAACCTGGTCTGGCCGAAACTTGCCGCCTCCAGGGGCTGGTTGCAGACCTCCTCCCCTCGCATGGAATCTACCTCGATGTACTCCCACATGGCATCCACAAGGGCTCCGCTCTCGCCTACCTGCAGGCAGCCTGCCGCCTGCCCAGACCCATCGTGGGCTGCGGGGACTCCACCAATGATCTCGCGCTCTTCGAAGCCGCGGACCTGCCTCTGCTGATGCAAGACGGCCTTCCGGACAGAGAGATCCCTGCCCCGCTCCGTGATCGGATTCACCGCACGAAGGCACCGGGGCCCGAGGGCATCCACCTCGCCCTCGCGGCCTTCGGCCTGCTGGAAGGAGCCTCCCATGGCCGTTGACCTCGTCCAGGCGGAACGCCATCCCTCGGAGTTCATCATCGCGTCCCACCGGGGGCCCTACGCCCGCCACGAGGATGGAGGCTGGACGCGGCGGGTCAACGGGGTCTTCGGCGCCATGGAGCCCGTCATGCGGAACACCGGGGGCACCTGGGTGTGCTGGGGCCTCCAAGGGGAAGAGGAGGCCACGGAGCGCCATCGCCTGGTGGTCGTGGACGAGGAGCCCCGGTTCCGCATGCACGAAGTGCTTCTCAAGCCCCAGGAGGCGAAGGAGTTCTACGAGGGCTTCACCACCGAGGCTCTCTGGCCCATCCTCTTCTGCTTCCCCAGCCGGCTGCAGTTCACGCCGGGGCTCTGGGACACCTACCGCATGGTGAACGAGCGTTTCGCCCAGGCCATCGCCCGGATGGCGGCGCCCCGGGCCACGGTCTGGATCCAGGACTTCCATCTGATGCTCCTGCCCGCCCTGCTCCGCCGCCTCCGGCCCGACCTGAAGCTGGGCTTCTTCCTCCACACGGCCTTCCCGCCGCCCGATGTGTTCGGCATCCTCCCATGGCGCGACGCGCTGCTGGACGGGGTGCTCGGCTGCGACCTCGTGGGCTTCCACATCCCCCTCTATGCCACCAACTTCGCCCGGTGCTGCGCCCGCTACCTCGGGGCGGTCCCTCACTGGGAGAAGGGCGACTGCGGAGGCCACGCCCTCGCCCCGAGCCTCACCTGCGACCGGCTGACCCACGGCGGGCGGACCGTGCGCCTGCTGGCCCTGGGCATCGGCGCCAGCCGGGAAGACCTCGACCGCCTGGCCGCCGACGAGGCCACCCGGGCCTACGCGGCCGACCTGAAGGCGCGGATGGGCGTGGAGCACCTCTTGCTGTCCGCCGAGCGGCTCGACTATGTGAAGGGCCCCGTGGAGCGGGTGCGGGCCATCGAGGCGCTGTTCGAGTACCACCCCGAGTGGATCGACCGGGTGACCCTCCTGCAGGTGGCCGTGCCCAGCCGAGAAGGCGTGCCCGAATTCGAGCGCCTGAAGGACCTGACACACCAGGCCGTGGGGGAGCTGAACAGCCGGCTCGGCACACCCACCTGGCGGCCCATCGTCAACCTGGGCAAGACCCTGCCCCTCCAGGAGCTGGTCGGCCTCTACCTGGCGGCCGACATCTGCCTGGTGACCCCGCTCCGGGACGGCATGAACCTGGTGGCCAAGGAGTACGCCCTCTGCCGCGAAGACGGCGCCGTGGTGCTGTCCGAATTCGCGGGCGCGGCCTTCGACCTGCCGGGCGCCATCCAGGTGAACCCCTTCTCCCCGGCCCATGTGGCCGAGGGGATCCACAAGGCCCTCACCCTGCGCGCCCGGGAGCGCCGCCAGCGCTTCCGGTCCATGCGGCGCACCAGCCGCACCCGCGACCTCACCTGGTGGCGCACGACCTTCCTGCGAGAGCTGGCCAGGATCTAGGAGGTGTCCATGAGCATCGGTCACGTCGTGGACGAGTTCAAGGCCTTCGCCCTCCGGGGCAATGTCCTGGACTTCGTCATGGCGGTCGTCATCGGCGGGGCCATCGGGCGCATCATCACGGCCTGCGTGGACGGCCTGGTGATGCCCACCTTCGCCCACTGGCTCCGGGAGACCCGCTGGGAGAACTGGACCTACTGGCAGTGGCGCATCGGCCCAGTCCTGTCCGCAGTGCTGGACTTCATCGCGA
>JAMPXL010000142.1 GCA_023701165.1 Geothrix sp.
ATGTTCATGCCATTCAGGACCTTGGACATCTGGGCGGTCTTTGCCAGCTGGGCGGCCACGATCCCCTGCCCGTTCTGAAGTTCATCAACGGAGTAGAACCCCATGCCGCCCACAGCCAGGAGCGCCAGAACCTGGATGGCCAGCAGCAGGTTGAATTTCCCGCGCATCCTCAGATTGTCTGTCATCTTTCCGATGCCCATGACCCACCTCATGGGTGTCTCATCGGGACAGGGCCAGGGGCGGTTGAAATCTGCAAGCTATCTGGAGAAGGTCCCGGCCTTCAGGTCCGCAGGTTCCGGCCAGGGCGCGGCCAGGGCCTGTTCCGCGGCGGCCAGCAAGTTTGCTTCCATTCGACTGGAAAGGTCGGGGTCGGGGTGCCAGCCCCGGTGCGCCATCCATGTCTCGAAGCGGGGTAGGGGATCCTTGGCGGCCCAGTGGGCGAGGAGCTGCGGGTCCACGTAGCGCTGGTCATCGTGCTCGGCGTGGCCCGACCTCCGGAAGGTCTCGCAGACAAGGAACACGGGCCCCTTGCCTTCAAGGCAGTGCTGGCGGGCCTGGATGGAGGCGGCATGGACTTCGGCGGCCTCATTGCCGTCCACGGTGAGGGTGAAGGCGCCCTGTGAGCGCGCCGACATCCGCCCGGCCATCTGGCGGTCCGGTGGCGTGGAGAAGGCGTAGCCGTTGGATTCCCCCACGACGATGAGAGGGAGTCTCTGGACCACGGCGAAATTGAGCCCCTCGTAGAAGGCCCCGGTGGAGCTGCCGCCATCGCCGATCCAGGTCATGGCCACGCGGGCCTCGCCCTTCTGGCGGAAGCTGAGGGCCACACCGGCCATGACGGGGATGAGGGCGCCGAGCATGGAGGTGGGCGCCAGGATGCCGCGTTCCACAGACCCGAAGTGGTTGTTGTGCTCGCGGCCGCCGGTGGGGCCCGTGGCCCGGCCCAGATACTGGAGGAAGATCTCCAGGGGCGTGGCGCCGCGGACGAACATGGAGCCCAGGTTGCGGATCATGGGGGCGATGACATCGTCGGGCCCCAGGGCCATGGCGGTGGCGCAGGCGGTGGCCTCCTGGCCCAGGCTGCGGTACACGCTGCCGAGGGTCTGGCCCTGCCGGAAGAGCTTCACCAGCCGTTCTTCCGTGAGGCGGGTGAGCAGCATGGCCTCGTGAAGGCGCAGGGCGGTGTCGCGGTCCATGGGGTTAGCATAGACGCATGCTGACCCTCCGTCCCGCCGTCCCCGCCGATGCTCCGCTGATCCTGCAGTACATCCGCGAGCTGGCGGACTACGAGCGCGAACCGGAGGCGGCCGTCGCCACCGAAGCGGACATCCTCCGCCATGCCTTTTCCGGGCATCCGCTGGTGCACGTGACGATGGCCGAATGGGACGGCCAGGCCGCGGGCTTTGCCCTCTGGTTTCTGAACTTCAGCACCTGGGAGGGCAAGCCGGGCATCTACCTCGAGGATCTCTTCGTGCGCCCGGCCTTCCGGGGGAGGGGCATCGGCAAGGCCCTGCTCCAGCATCTGGCCTCCCTCGCGGTGAAGGAGGGCTGGACCCGCTTCGTCTGGCAGGTGCTGGACTGGAACACCCCGGCCATCGAATTCTACGAAGCCCACGGCGCGAAGGTCATGCGGCCCTGGCTCACCTGCCGCGTGGAGGGCGAGGCCCTCCGGCAACTCGCCGGGGCGGCGGATTGATCTGGGAACCCCTGCTCCGGCTGGCGGAGGCCCTGGGACCGGAATCGGAGTTGGCGGTCGTGGGCGGCGCCGTCCGCGATGAGCTGCTGGGCCGTCCCCATGCGGACTGGGACCTGGCCACCAGGCTCATGCCCGAGGCCGTCATGGCGCGGGCGCGGGCGGCGGGTCTGAAGGCCATTCCCACGGGCCTCCAGCACGGCACCGTCACGGTGATCCTGGAAGGCCGGCCCCTCGAGATCACCACCTTCCGCAGCGACGGGGACTACCTGGATGGACGGCATCCCGAGTCGGTGCGGCTGGGCGTTTCCCTGGAGGAGGATCTTTCCCGCCGCGACTTCACCATCAACGCCATGGCCCTTCCGGTGGGCGGAGGCGGTCTGGTGGACCCCTTCGGCGGCCGGACGGATCTGGAGGCGGGCCTGATCCGCGCCGTGGGCGATCCCCGCCAGCGCTTCGCGGAGGACGGCCTGCGCACCCTGCGGGCCTGCCGCTTCGCCGCCCAGCTGGATTTCGAGGTGGATGGGGAGACCCTCGCCGCCATCCCCGGCCGGCTTGAGGTGGCCCGCAAGGTGGCTGTGGAGCGGGCCTTCGTGGAGGTCACCAAGCTGCTGTGCGGGGCCGAACCCGCACGGGGGCTGGATCTGCTGGCGGAGACGGGGCTCCTGGATCTGTGGCTGCCGGAGTTGCGTACGATGATCGGTTGCACCCAGAACCGCCACCATCGCCACGATGTCTGGCGCCATACGCTGGAGGTGGTCCGGCTGGCCCCGGCGGACCCGGCCATGCGGTGGGGGGCCCTGCTGCACGATGCGGGAAAACCAGGGGCCCGCAGCCTGGGGCCGGACGGCGAGCCGCGGTTCCACGGCCACGAAGGCTGTTCTCTGGAACTGGCCGGGGCCGTCCTGGCGCGGATGAAAGCCGGGCTGGCCCTGCGGCACGAGGTGCTCGCCCTGATCCGTCATCACGGCACTCACCCAGAAGCGGCCTGGACCGATGCGGCCTGCCGCCGCTTCCTGCGCCGCCTGGAGGAGGACGGGCTGGAGCTGGCGCGCTGGGCGGCCTTCCGTCTGGCGGACCAGCGGGGCAAGGGGGTGGCGGTGGAGGCCCGGGAGCGGGAGCACGCCGCGATCCTGGGCAGGCTGGAAACCCTGGCTGCCCAGGCGCCGCCCCTATCCGTGAAGGCCCTGGCCCTGGATGGGGCGGCGCTCATGGATCTGGCGGGAAGGAAGGGCGGTCCCTGGCTGGGGGAGCTGCAGCGCAGCCTGCTGGAGGCGGTGATCGAGGATCCCTCCCTCAACACCCCCGGGGCCCTGGCGGAGCTGATCCGGCAGAGGATGTCCGGCTCCTAGCCCCGCTCGATGAGCACCACGGCCTGGGCGGCGAGGCCCTCGCCGCGGCCCATGAAGCCCAGCTTCTCGGTGGTGGTGGCCTTCACGTTGAGGGCCTCGGCATGGAGGCCGAGCAGGGGGGCGATGCGGTCCCGCATGCGCTGGCGGTGGGGGCCGATCTTGGGCCGCTCGCCGATGAGGCACACATCGGCGTTCACCACCCGCCAGCCGCGTTCGGCCAGGTCGCCCATGACCCGCTCGAGCAGCCCGGCGGAGTCCGCCCCCCGAAAAGCGGGATCCGTGTCCGGAAAGTGCAGGCCGATGTCTCCGAGGCCCGCTGCGCCCAGCAGGGCGTCCATGAGGGCATGGAGCATCACATCCGCGTCGCTGTGGCCCACCAGGCCCCGGTCGTGGGGAATGTCGCAGCCCATGAGGACCAGGGGGCGGCCGGCCTCGGGGTCCGCGAAGCGGTGCACATCGAAGCCCTGGCCGATCCGGAGAGAGGTCATACGCGTTCAGCCCCCAGGTTGCGGTGTTCGCCCGTGGATTCCTCGGAAACCCGGACGGCCCCCGTGATCGGGTGGTCGGGCAGCAGGATGATCACCTCGGTTCCTTCCCCCTCTTCGCTGAGGAACTCGAGGGTTCCCCCGTGCTCCTCCACGATCTTCTTCACGGTGGCCATGCCGAGTCCGGTGCCCTTCTTCTTCCCGTAGCTGAAGAAGGGTTCGAAGATCCGCTTGATCACGCGCCGGGGAATCCCGCGGCCGCGGTCCTTCACCCGGATCTGGACGCCGCCCGTGACCTGGATCCAGGCCACCAAGACCTCGCCGTTCAGTCCGGACGTGGCGTCCAGGGCATTGGTCAGGAGGTTCTCCATCACCCGCGTGAAGCGGCCGGGATCCAGCTTGATGAGGCTGGATGGGCCCTCGGCCCGGAGGGATACGCCCATCTCGGCGGCCTGGGCCACCATGGGTTCGAGGATGGCGTCCATGAAGGCGCGCAGATCCACGGTCTCGCGCTTGGGCTCCCGGACCTTGGCGAAGTCGAGCACGTCCTGGCTGAGGTGCGTGAGGCGGTCCACGCATTCCAGGATCTTGCGGGAGTGGTGCCGGACTTTGCTGTCCTCCGTGGACAATTCCAGCAGGTCCGCGTGGCCGCGCAACACAAAGAGGCCGTTCTTGAAATCGTGGACGATGGAACTGGCGACCTGGCCCACGGTGGCGAGCACGTGGCTGCGCAGGTTCTCTTCGGAGAGCCGGGCCCGCTCGATGGCAATGGCGCACAGGGACACGATGGCCTCGAAGGTCTGCCGGTCCGGCGGCTCGGTGATGGGACGGCGGCTGTCGAGGTAGACCACGCCGATGCGCCGGCCCTGGAGCAGCAGGGGAAGACAGAGGATGGTCTTCAGTTCGAGGCGCTGGATCGAATGCTGGGTGAGGAGCTGGCCATCCTCGGCCACGTTCAGGATCCAGATGGGGTCGCCGGTCTCGAAGACTTTGTGGACGCTCGACATGGACAGCTGGATATGGCCTTCCAGCTCCTGGCCCAGGTTGCGCTGAACGCGGGCGGTGAGTTCACCATCCTCCAGAAGCATGAGGAAACCGCGATCCGTGCCGGAGATGGTGAGAAGTCGGTCCAGGGACTGCTCGAGCATGTC
This sequence comes from Geothrix sp., assembly GCA_023701165.1. Classification (GTDB taxonomy): domain Bacteria; phylum Acidobacteriota; class Holophagae; order Holophagales; family Holophagaceae; genus Geothrix. The sequence continues at coordinate 4,682 of JAMPXL010000142.1, forward strand.
CTCCAGGTCCACCTCCTCGGCCAGGAGCTGCGCGGCCTCGAGGATGGC
>JAMPXL010000143.1 GCA_023701165.1 Geothrix sp.
AAGTGCAGGAACGGCACCACGACGCCAAGATGCCCCGCACCGCGGGTCGGCCCATCCCCCACGGTGACATCACCGCGGGGACGGCTACGGCCATCGCCGTCGTACTGGCGGTCGCCGGGTTCCTGGTTCTGCTGGCCGCCCACAACCTCACCTCCGCCCTGCTCGGGGCCCTGGCCCTGGCCTGGTACAACGGGTTCTACACGCCCCTGAAGCGCCTCAGCGCCTTCGCCGTGGTGCCGGGGTCGCTCATCGGGGCCTTGCCGCCCGCCATCGGCTGGACCGCTGCTGGCGGCCACGTGGCCGATCCGTCCATCCTGGCTTTGGCCTTCGTCTTCTTCATCTGGCAGGTGCCCCACTTCTGGCTGCTGGTGGGCCTCCACGCCGAGGGCTACGAGCAGGCCGGATTCCCCACGCTGGTGTCGGTCTTCGGCCGGCCCCGCCTTTCGCGCCTCACCTTCACCTGGACCTGCGGCACCGCCGCCGCCTGCGGCCTGCTGCCCATGTTCCGGGTGCTGGGATCCTGGCCCGCGGAAATCATGCTCGGCCTGGGTGCCCTCTGGCTCATCGCCGGTTCCCTGCCCCTCCTCAAGGACGAACAGGACGCCCCCCTCTACCGCCGCGTCTTCATGAACATCAACCTCTTCGCCCTGGTGCTCACGGCGGCCGTCATTCTGGATCCGTTCTTCGCGCGGTAGAACACGGGCCGCTCCGCGCAGCTCCCTGCCTTTTGCGACTCTTTCATGTGATTAATCTCGATCTAGACGCATTGCTACCCTTGATCTTCTGGTCGGGAGAAGAAATCTGATAGAATCTGCCGTCCGAGGAGCGTTGCGAGGCACTTTTGCTGCCCCAGGCTTGGAGCCGACATGGAGTCGGGGTATTAACGGCGCTCACTCAACAAACCAAGTGGGTTTGAAGGGTGAACGGGAACCACATGAGCCTACTCGCCGTTGGAAGTGTCGCATTCGATGACTTGGCCACCCCCTTTGGCCGACGGGAGAATATTCTCGGCGGATCTGCCAGCTACTTCTCTCTGAGCGCCAGCCATTTCCGGCCGGTCGAAGTGGTGGCCGTGGTGGGCCAGGATTTTGGACCCGAGCACTTCAAGGTCTTTGAAGGACGCCCCATCGACCTGGGGGGCCTCGCTCAGGTGGCTGGAGAGAGCTTCCGCTGGAAGGGAGCCTACGGCAACGACCTCAGTGAGGCCAAAACGCTGGAAACCCACCTGAACGTGTTTGCCGGCTTCCGCCCGGTCCTGCCAGAGCGCAGCCGTACGGCCCCCTTCCTGTTTCTGGGAAACATCGACCCGACGCTCCAGTTGGATGTGGTGAAACAGATGGCCCGGCGCCCCCGCTGGATCGCCCTGGACACCATGAATTTCTGGATCGAGGGGGCCAAGGATGCCTTGCTGGAAGTCCTGAAAGAAGTCGACATCTTGCTGGTGAACGAGTCCGAGGCGCGCAGCCTCAGCGGCGAACACAATCTGGTGAAGGCGTACCGGAAGATCAAGGAATTCGGGCCACGGATCCTGGTCGTCAAGCGGGGTGAACACGGAGTCTCCCTGTTCACGCCAGAGGGGTATTTCATGGCCTCCGCCTTTCCGCTGGAGGAGGTCCACGACCCTACGGGCGCCGGCGACACCTTTGCGGGGGGCTTCCTGGGCTACTTGGCTTCCGCAAACAGTATCGACCTTCAGAGCCTCAAGAAAGCCACGCTCATGGGTACCGTGATGGCGAGCTTCACGGTTGAAGCATTTGGCACCGCCCGACTCGAAACCGTCACGCCAGCTCACATCCAAGAGCGCATGCAGCATTTTTCAGACATGATTTTCGTGTCTGGCAACTGATAACTCCTAACGATCAAGCGGAGCCGAAACCATGAAGACTGGCCTGAACCTTTTCACATCCGAGAGCGTCACCGAGGGGCATCCCGACAAGATGGCGGACCAGATCTCGGACGCCGTGCTGGACGCGGCGCTCAAGGACGATCCCCGCAGCCGCGTGGCCTGCGAGACGCTGCTGACCACGGGCCTGGTGCTGGTGGCCGGCGAGATCACCACGGAGACCTACATCCCCGTGGCGGCCCTCGTGCGGGACGTGGTGAAGGATATCGGCTACGACCACCACATCAAGGGCTTCGACCACGCCACCTGCGCGGTGATGGTGACCATCGACCAGCAGAGCCCCGACATCGCCATGGGTGTGGACACCGGCGGCGCCGGCGACCAGGGCCTCATGTTCGGTTATGCCTGCCAGGACACCCCCGAGCTGATGCCCGCGGCGATCCAGTTCTCCCACCTCCTGACGCGGAAGCTCTCCGAGGTCCGCAAGAGCGGGCAGCTGCCCTGGCTGCGGCCCGACGGCAAGTCCCAGGTCACGGTGGAGTTCGACGGCGACAAGGTGAAGCGCATCCACACGGTCGTGATCTCCACCCAGCACGACGAGCACGTCACCCAGAACACCATCCGGGACAGCATCCTCCAGGACGTGATCAAGGCCAGCCTGCCGGCGGACCTGCTGGACGCGCAGACCGTGTATCACGTGAACCCGACCGGCCGCTTCGTGGTGGGGGGGCCCATGGGCGACACGGGCCTCACGGGCCGCAAGATCATCGTGGACACCTACGGCGGCAGCGGCCACCACGGGGGCGGGGCCTTCTCGGGCAAGGACCCCAGCAAGGTGGACCGGAGCGCCGCCTACATGGGCCGCTACATCGCCAAGAACATCGTGGCCGCCGGCCTGGCGGACCGCTGCGAGATCCAGCTGGCCTACGCCATCGGCGTGGCCGAGCCCGTGTCCATCGCCGTGGACACCTTCGGCACCGGCCGGGTCTCGGACGAGGCCATCGTGCGCGCCGTGCGCGAGGTTTTCAGCTGCACCCCCAAGGCCATGATCGAGGCCCTGGATCTGCGCAAGCCCATCTACCGCGCCACCGCCGCCTACGGCCACTTCGGCCGCCCCGAATTCGCCTGGGAGAAGACGGACAAGGTCGACGCGCTCCGCAAGGCCGCGAAGTAGGTCTCCAGCCTCCAGGCTGGGGGCCTACCCCGCCACTTCCACGCGGTTCCGGCCCCCCTGCTTGGCCCGGTAGAGGGCCTCGTCGGCGTGCTTGAGGAGGTCCTCGGCGTCGGGCATCTCGCCTTGGCCGTCGCGGGCGGCAAGGCCCATGCTGGCGGTCTTCCGGATGGTGACACCGTCCAGGACGTGGTCGAGCTCGGCGAACTTCTGGCGCAGTCCCTCGGCCACCTGGAGCGCCGCGGGGATGTCCGTGTGGGGCAGGATCAGGGTGAGCTCTTCGCCGCCGTAGCGGGCGGCCAGGTCCGTGGCGCGCAGGCCGGTATTCAGCATGGCGCCGATGTTCCGCAGCACTTCGTCGCCCATGGCATGGCCGTAGGTGTCGTTCACATCCTTGAAGTGGTCGATGTCGATCATCACCACCGAGAGGGGGGTCTTGTACCGCCGGGCCCGCTGGACCTCCTCCTGCAGCCGGGTCATGAGCCGCCGCCGGTTCGCCAGGCCCGTGAGGGGATCTGTGACGGAAAGGGCCTCAAGCTGCACGTTCATTTCGCGCAGCTCGTCCTGGAGCAGCTTCAGCTTGGTGTGGATGCGCACCCGGGCCAGCAGCTCCTTTTCGTGGAAGGGCTTGGTGACGTAGTCCGAGGCGCCCCGCTCCAGGATCTCGGCCTTGCGGTCCAGGTCGTCCTCGGCGGTGAGGATGATCACGGGGATCTGTTCCAGTTCCTTGCGGCTGGCCTTGAGGCCCAGGAACTTCAGGCCGTCGAAGCCCGGCATCACCAGGTCGCAAAGCACCAGGTCCGGCGGGGTCTCCATGATGGACTTGAAGGCCGTGAGGCCGTCCCCGGCCTCCATGAAATGCGTGAATCCGCCGTCCTTCATGAGGACGGCCTTGATCTCGCTGCGGATCATGGCGTTGTCGTCGACGATGAGGATCCGGCCGGCCATCAGAGGGCTCCTGCGGCGGCCTGGAGGCGCGCGAGCCAATCCGCCCAGGCCCGGCCCTCGAAGGGGATGGCGGGCGCCAGGTTCCGGCGCAGGCCCTGGGCCGCCTGGAGGGGGGCCCGCCACAGGGATTCCGGCAGGCGTCCGGCGGCTTCGGCGCAGGCGGTCCAGCCCCCGGGCGTCTGGCAGACCAGCAGCCACTGGTGGCCGGCTTCCATGGACAGCCGCACGCGGTCATCCCAGCTCCAGTCCGCGCAGCCCCCCATTTCCAGGTCATCCGGCAGGAAGCGCCCCTGGATGCCCCAGGGGTTGTCCACCACGGAGCCCCGGTGGAGGCTGGCAGGCAGGGCCCCCGAAGCGGGCGTCCGGAGGTGGGCCACCATCACCAGCCGGTCCGGATGGGCCAGGGCGGTGAAGGCCCCGGCGTTGCGGTCCACCCGGCTGGCGTCGGCCAGCTCCGGCAGGCCCTGGTGGCTGTCCAAGGTCGTGCCGCCCAGGCCGGGGAAGTGCTTCAGGCAGCCGCGGACCCCTGTGGACTCCAGTCCGTGGAGGAAGGCTCCGGCCGCCGCGGCGGCCTCGGCGGGATGTGCGCTGGCGGCCCGATCCCCGATGCCCGCGCCGGGATGGCCATCCCAGAGGTCCACCACGGGCGCGAAGTCCACGTTGAAACCCAGCAGGCGCAGGCCCTCGCCCCAGAGGCGGCCCCAGGCCTCGCAGGCGGCAGCCCCGCCCCGGGTCCAGACCTGTCGCAGCGGCGGTGTCGCACCC